>NZ_RZST01000013.1:0-36546 GCF_003997575.1 Mesorhizobium sp. M1A.F.Ca.IN.022.07.1.1 | reverse complement strand
GCGATTATCTGCGCGGGCAGGGCGCCAGCCTGCCGGAGCCGGCTTTCCTCGACACCGTGCCGATCCGCTTCGGCATGGCGGAGGAGCGGCATTATCATGTGCCGCTCTTGATCTCGCCCTACGGCTACTCGACCTATCGCGGGAGCTGAGACATGGCCGACAAGACCCGTGACCAGATACGCTTCATCCTGAACGGCGACGATGTCGCGCTGAACGACATCGCCCCCGACGCGACCCTGCTCGACTGGCTGCGGTTGAACCGCTCGCTGCGCGGCACCAAGGAAGGCTGCGCCGAGGGCGATTGCGGCGCCTGCACGGTGCTGGTCGGCAAGCTGTCGGTCGAGGGCCTGGTCTATGAAAGCGTCAATGCCTGCATCCGCTTCATGGGCTCGCTCGACGGCACGCATGTCGTCACCGTCGAGCATCTGCGCGGCAATGGGGAACAGCTTCACCCCGTGCAGCAGGCGATGGTCGATTTCCATGGCTCGCAATGCGGTTTCTGCACGCCTGGCTTCGTCATGTCGCTCTATGCGCTGTGGATGAAGACGCCCAACCCGTCCGACGCGGCGATCGAAAAGGCGCTGCAGGGCAATCTCTGCCGCTGTACCGGCTACGAGGCGATCATGCGCGCCGCGCGCGCCATATCAAGCTACGGCAAGGCGGCGAAGGACCCGCTGGCAGTGGAGCGCAAGGATATCACTGCACGGCTGGGAGCGCTGCGCGACGGCGCCAGGGTCGAGGTCGGTTCGGGTAAGGAGCGGCTGATCGTGCCGGCTGGCGTCGACGATTTCGCCATGGCGCTCGAGAAGGAGCCTGGCGCCACCATCGTTGCCGGCTCGACCGATGTCGGGCTGTGGGTCACCAAGCATATGCGCGACATCTCGCCGGCTATCTTCATCGGTGGCCTCGACGGCTTGCGCACGATCTCGGAGACCGATGGCGTGATTACGATCGGCGCCGGCGTGACTTACAGCGAAGCCTTCGCCACGCTTTCCAGGCGTATCCCGGCCTTGGGACCGCTGGTCGACCGCATCGGCGGCGAGCAGGTGCGCAACATGGGCACCATCGGCGGCAACATCGCCAACGGCTCTCCGATCGGCGACACGCCGCCGCCGCTGATCGCGCTCGGCGCGCGGCTAACGCTCCGCAAGGGCAATGCCCGACGCACGATCCCGCTCGAAACCTTCTTCATTGCCTATGGCAAGCAGGATCGGCAGCCCGGCGAATTCGTCGAGGCCGTCCATGTGCCCGTGCCGGCAGAGGGCACGAAATTTGCCGTCTACAAGGTCACCAAGCGCCGCGACGAGGACATTACCGCTACCCTCGGCGCCTTCTATCTGACCGAGGCCAAGAACGGCACCGTGGCGGATATCCGTATCGCCTATGGCGGCATGGCGCCGACGCCGAAGCGGGCGACTGCGGTTGAAACCGCCCTTATCGGCAAAGTCTGGAGCGAAGCGAGTGTCGAGTCCGCGATGGCCGAATACGCCAGCGACTTCACGCCAATTACCGATATGCGTGCAACCGCCGAGTATCGGGCGCTGGCGGCGAGAAATCTTTTGCTGCGCTTTTATGTCGAAACCACCGGCACCAGGGCGCCGTTCCAAGTGACCCGCAACGAGGTGGCCTGATGAACAAGCACGCCACTCCCAACCTCAAGGCCGAAAAAATCGTCGGCGGCGTCGCCACCGAGCAGCGGCACGATTCCGCGCACAAGCATGTCAGCGGCGCCGCCGTCTATATCGACGACATGCCTGAGCCTGCCGGCACGCTGCATGTCGGCCTTGGCCTCGCCAAGGTCGCGCACGGCACGCTGAAGAGCATCGATCTGTCGGCGGTGCGCGCAACGCCAGGCGTCGTCGATGTGCTGACCTGTGCCGACGTGCCCGGCGAGAACGACGTCTCGCCGAGCAACATGCATGACGATCCGGTGCTCGCCGAGCACAAGGTGCTATTCTACGGCCAGCCGATCTTCGCCGTGGTAGCCGAGACACGCGAGGCGGCGCGCCGCGCGGCACGCCTGGCTAGGATCGAATATGACGAGCTTCCGGCTGTGATCGACATCTGGGACCTCGACCCGGTCAAGGACAAGCAGGTCACCACGCCGCTGATCCTGAAGCGCGGCGATGCGGCCGCGGCGATTGCGGCGGCACCCCGCCGCATCAAGAACCGCATGTGGCTTGGCGGCCAGGACCATTTCTACCTCGAGGGCCAGGTCTCGCTGGCGATCCCCGGTGAGGACGACGAGGTGATCGTCTATTGCTCGACGCAGGGGCCGAGCGAGACGCAGCATCTGGTTGCGCATGCGCTCGGCGTGCCGAGCCATGCGGTGACGGTGGAAGTGCGCCGCATGGGCGGCGGCTTCGGCGGCAAGGAGACGCAGGCCAACCAATGCGCGGCCATAGCCGCCATCGCGGCCAAGAAGCTGGGGCGCGCGGTGAAGATCAGGCTCGACCGCGACGAGGACATGACCGCCACAGGCAAGCGGCATGATTTTGCCATCGACTACGAGGTCGGCTTCGACGACGAGGGCAACATCCTCGGCGTCGATTTCACCTATGCCCTGCGCTGCGGCTTCTCCGCCGACCTGTCCGGTCCGGTCGGCGACCGGGCGCTCTTCCATTGCGACAACGCTTACTTCTATCCGGCGGTGCACGCGAAATCGGCGCCGCTTTTCACCAACACGGTCTCGAACACTGCTTTCCGCGGCTTTGGCGGCCCGCAAGGCATGGTCGGCGCGGAGCGCGTCATCGACGAAGTGGCCTTCGCGGTCGGCAAGGATCCGCTCGAAATCCGCAAGCTCAATTTCTATGACCCGATGGATGCGATCGGCGAACGCTGCCTCACGCCCTATCACCAGAAGGTCGAGGACAACATCATCCACCGCATCGTCGCGGAGCTGGAGGAAAGCGCCAATTATGCGCGGCGGCGGCGCGAGATCAGCGCCTTCAACAACAACAGCCGCTTTATCAAGCGCGGCCTGGCGCTGACGCCGGTCAAGTTCGGCATTTCCTTCACAAAGACCGAGGCCAACCAGGCCGGCGCCCTGGTGCATGTCTATGCCGACGGCTCGGTGCATATGAACCATGGCGGCACCGAAATGGGCCAGGGCCTTCATCTCAAGGTGGCGCAGGTCGTCGCCGAGGAATTCCAGATCGATCTCGACCGGGTCAAGATCACCGCCACCACCACAGCCAAGGTGCCGAACACCTCGCCGACGGCGGCATCTTCCGGCGCCGACCTTAACGGCATGGCGGCGCAGGATGCCGCTCGGCAGATCCGCAAGCGGCTGACGGATTTCGCGGCCGAAAAATACCAGGTGCCGCTCGACCAGGTCGTGTTCCTGCCCAACCGGGTGCGCATCGGCAACCAGGAAATCGCCTTCAGCGATCTGGTCAAGCAAGCCTACATGAACCGCGTCCAGCTCTCGGCGGCTGGCTTCTACAAAACGCCGAAGATCCATTGGGACCGCAGCAAGGGCCGCGGCCATGCCTTCTACTACTACGCCTATGGCGCGGCCTGCTCGGAAGTCTCGGTCGATACGCTGACGGGCGAATATGTCGTCGAGCGCACCGACATCCTGCACGATGCCGGCCGCTCGCTGAACAGCGCGATCGACCTCGGCCAGGTCGAGGGCGGCTTCATCCAGGGCATGGGCTGGCTGACGACGGAAGAGCTTTGGTGGGACAACGGCGGCCGGCTGCGCACGCATGCGCCGTCGACCTACAAGATCCCGCTCGCTTCCGACCGGCCAAAAATCTTCAACGTCAAGCTGACCGACTGGTCATCGGCCTACGAGCCGACCATCCATCGCTCCAAGGCGGTCGGCGAGCCGCCGCTGCCACACGGCATGTCGGTGCTGCATGCACTCTCCGACGCGGTGGCGAGTGTCGCCGATCACAGGATCTGCCCGCGCCTCGATGCCCCGGCGACGCCGGAACGGGTGCTGATGGCGATCGAAAGGCTGAAGCGGGAAGCCGCAAAGCCGGCCTGAACCGGCCAAAACGTGCAATTCGAGGTGCGAAACGCTATATTTCCTGGGTGGAAATGCAGACGATGAACTCGAAAGTGCAAAGCCTGAAGGCGTTTCTCGGCCAGGCCGGCCGGGCCGCGCTCGTCGAGGTCGCGGCCACCAAGGGCTCGACCCCGCGCGAAGCCGGCGCCTTCATGCTCGTCTCACCATCGGCGATTTTCGGCACCATCGGCGGCGGCCAGCTTGAATTCATGGCGATCGACAAGGCGCGGCAGATGCTTTTCTCCTCCCTTGAGGGCGAGATGGCCGCGAAGCGGCCAGAGGGGGTGCTCTCAGAAGGCAAGCGAGCGCCGAGCACTGCCCCGGTGACCCAACCTGGCGGCTCCGCCGCCACCCTGCCCTGGAGGGGGAGGGAAGCCCGCATCGAGGTCGACGAAACCTGCGCGACCCTGGATGTTCCACTGGGTCCTGAAATCGGCCAATGCTGCGGCGGCCGAGTCGAGGTTCTGATCCGCTTGGTTGACGCTAAGATCGAACAGGAACTGGTAGCCAAGGCCGAGGCCGAGGAGGCGCATCTGCCGCATGTCTATGTCTTTGGCGGCGGCCATGTCGGCCAGGCGCTGGCCGCGTCGTTGGCGCTGCTGCCCATTCATGTGGAGGTCGTCGAGACGCGGGCCGATGCGCTGGAAGGCATGCCGGAAACGGTTGAGACGCGGCTGACGCCGATGCCCGAAGCGGTGGTGCGCGAAGCCCGTGCGGGATCGGCCTTCGCCATCCTCACCCATGACCATGCGCTGGATTTCCTGATCGTCGCCGAGGCGCTGAAGCGCGACGACGCCGCCTATGTCGGCATGATCGGCTCGAAGACCAAGAAGGCGACGTTCAAGAACTGGTTCCTGAAGTCCGACGAGGGCAGCGAGGCCCAGTTCAACCGTCTCGTCTCGCCGATCGGCGGCAATGCCGTGAAGGACAAGCGCCCGCCGGTGATCGCCGCGCTCGCCGCCGCCGAGATCATGACGGCGCTGGTGTCGCATGCGGTCCAGGCCTCGGCCGCGCCCGCAAAGGCGATGGCCGGCTGATTCAGCCGGGGAGGAGCCTAGCCGGCTATTCCTTTTCCTGCGTATGCGCTTCGAGGAACCACAGCAACTTGTCGAGCGAACGCGAGTAGGCGGTAAAAATGTCGGCGGTGTCGGCATCGCCGGCGTCGTCCGCCTCGTCGATCGCCTCACGCGCCAGCCTGGCAGCGGTGGCATAGCGGTCGATCAGCGCCGCCAGATGATCCTTGGTCTTGTGGATGTCGGTCGGATAGGGCTGGAGCTTCGTTGCCCTCGACACCTCCTGCGAGGTGCCGTGCGCGGTGCCGCCAAGCTGCACGGCGCGTTCTGCGATGATGTCGACATGGCCGTCGATCTCCTCGCGGAACTCGTCGAGCATCTCATGGATGGCGATGAACTGCGGGCCCTTGACGTTCCAGTGCGCCTGCTTGGTGACCAGCGCCAGGTCGATGGCATCGGCAAGCCTGGCATTGAGAAGATCGATCGATTCCTTCTTGGCGTCGGATTTGAGGTCGTTCTTGGTGACAATGGCGTCCATGGTCGGCTCCTGTGGCGCTGGGTCGCTGTGAAAGCTGGGGACTTGGTCTCGAAGGGCGGCCGTGCAGCCGCCAATCGCCAGAACGGCGACGGAGCGGGTTTCGTTCCGCGTCGGATCGAGGGGCGCACAGCTGGCGAAGGTATGACTGATGCTCACAGCTGCTCGTCGCTTTCTTCGTTTCCCAAACCGGATTGAACCGTGTTTTCTGCACGCCTGGCGAACACGAATGACGAACACGGGACGAGCGACATGGATGTCTTGCGCATAGCGGCATTTTCGGACGGCAACAGCGGCGGCAACCCGGCCGGCGTGGTGATTGGCGAGGTTCTGCCCGACGCCGCAGACATGCAGCGCGTCGCTGCAGAGGTCGGCTTTTCCGAGACCGCCTTTGCCGCACGTGAAGGCGACGGCTGGCGTGTCCGCTACTTTTCGCCCGAATCGGAAGTGCCGTTCTGCGGCCATGCCACCATCGCGCTGGGCGCGGCCCTCGTTAGAAAGTTCGGTGACGGAATTTTCAAGCTGCTCCTGAATCAGGCCGCCATCACCGTCGAAGGGTTTCGCGACGGCGCCAACTTTGCCGCCGCCCTGCAGTCGCCGCCGACGCGCAGCCGGCCGGCCCCGTCGGAGCTGGCCGGCGAGACCCTGGCCATGTTCGGTTACCAGCCGGGCGATCTCGATCCCGCCATTCCGCCGGCGCTGATTCATGGCGGCGCCGACCATCTGGTGCTGGCCTTGAAGTCGCGCAAGGCGCTCGCCGCCATGGCCTATGACCTGAAACAGGGCCGGGCCCTGATGCGGCGCGAGGGACTGGTAACGATCCTGCTCGCCTATGCCGAAACGCCGCGTCTCTTCCACACGCGCAATCCCTTCGCTTCCGGCGGCGTCTACGAGGATCCGGCGACCGGCGCTGCCGCCGCCGCCTTTGCCGGCTATCTGCGCGACATTGGCTGGGCGCATGGCGGCGCGATCGATATCGCTCAGGGCGAGGATATGGGCATGCGCTCGCGGCTGCATGCCGATATTCCGCCCACCCCGGGCAGCTCGATCCGGGTATCCGGCACAGCCCGCCTGATGGACGAAGACTGAGTGTGGTCACCCACGCGAAGGCGCGTGCCCGCCAGCCCTACCTACCGGCAAGAATGTCCTTGATCAGCCGCTGGCAGCGATCGGCCATGAAGTCGAGCAGCAGGCGCACCTTCGGATCCTGCAGCTTCTTGTGCGGATAGACGGCAGCGAACTGCACCGGCGTCGGCGGCGTCGTTGCCAGGATCACTCTCAGCCGCTGATCGCGGATGAACGGCTCGACCTCGAAGCGCGGCTTGTTGATGATGCCGCGCCCCGACAGCGCCCAGCCTGTCAGCACATCGCCATCGTCCGTATCGTAGGGTCCATGCACCTCGAATTTCTGCGGACCGCTCGGCGTCTGCAGCGTCCAGACATATTCGCGCGTGCCGGAATAGCGCAGCATCAGGCAATCATGTTTCTTGCCGATCAGTTCCTGCGGCTCGACCGGCTCGCCGCGCGCCTCGAGGTATTTCGGCGCCGCCACCAGCACGCGCTCGCATTCCATGATGCCGCGCATCCGAAGGCTGGAATCCTCGATGATGCCAAGCCGGAAGGCGACGTCGATGCCTTCCTTCATGATGTCGACATTGTGGTCGGAGAGTCTCAGCCGCACCTCGATATCGGGGTATTTGTCGTGGAAATCCGGAATGCCCGAGGCGATCAGCCGCCGGCCGAGGCCGAGCGGCGCCGTTACCTTGATCGTGCCGCGCGGCTGGCCGGAGAGTGCTGCGACCGCGGCCTCCGCCTCGGTGATCGCGTCCAGCACCTGCTTGGCGCCGGTGTAGAACACGGTGCCGTGCTCGGTCGGCATCAGCTGCCTCGTGGTGCGGTTGAACAGCCGCACGCCGAGGTGCTTCTCCAACTCCTTGATGCGGTTGGAGGCGACCGCCGGTGAGATGCGCATGTCGCGCCCGGCCGCCGACAGATTGCCGAGCTCGACGACGCGGACGAAGACGGCGATGTTGTCGAGATAGGCCATGCGACGGTCGTGGCTCTCAAATGGCTGCGTGGGACGACCCTAGTATTTTCCATTTTTTTTTGAAAGTCATCGCGCGCCCCGCCTCTTTTCGTTTGCGCTCCAGACCGTAAAGTCGCCTGATCGGCAGGGACGATTTCCCAGGGGCGACTCGATGATGGATTTTGCGATTTTCTGGGACTGGCTGAGCTTCGCCGTCCGCTGGCTGCATGTCATCACCGGCATCGCCTGGATCGGCTCGTCCTTCTATTTCGTCGCCCTCGATCTCGGGCTGCGCCAGCGTCCCGGCCTGCCCGCCGGCGCCTTCGGCGAGGAGTGGCAGGTGCATGGCGGCGGCTTCTACCACATCCAGAAATATCTCGTGGCGCCGGCGGAGATGCCGGAGCACCTGACCTGGTTCAAATGGGAATCCTACGCCACCTGGCTGTCGGGCTTCGCCATGCTTTGCGTGGTCTATTATGCCGGCGCCGACCTCTTCCTGATCGACCCCAACGTGCTCAACATCTCGGTACCCGTCGGCATCCTCTTGTCGCTGGCAACGATCGGCGTCGGCTGGATCGTCTATGACCTGCTCTGCCGCTCGCCGCTCGGCAAAAGCGATACCGGCCTGATGCTGGTGCTCTACTTCGTGCTGGTCTTCATCGCCTGGGGGCTGACGCACCTCTTCACCGGCCGCGCCGCCTTCCTGCATCTCGGCGCCATCACCGCCACGATCATGTCGGCCAATGTCTTCATGGTCATCATCCCCAACCAGAAGATCGTCGTGGCCGACCTGATCGCCGGCCGCAAGCCGGACCCGAAATACGGCAAGATTGCCAAGCAGCGCTCGCTGCACAACAACTACCTGACCTTGCCGGTGCTGTTTCTGATGCTGTCGAACCACTACCCGCTGGCCTTCGGCACCCAATTCAACTGGGTCATCGCCTCGCTGGTCTTCATCATCGGCGTGCTGATTCGGCACTATTTCAACACCGTGCACGCGAGGAAGGGGAACCCGACCTGGACCTGGCTGGGTGCCGCCGTGCTGTTCATGGTCGTCATCTGGCTGTCGACCGTGCCCAAGGTGCTGACGGGGGAGTCCAAGACCTCCGCGGCATCCGCTGCTGCCCAGGTCTACATTGCCTCGGCGCATTTCCCGGCCGTGCGCGACACCGTGCTCGGCCGTTGTTCGATGTGCCATACCGAAGAGCCGGCCTATGAAGGAATTTACCATGCGCCGAAGGGCGTGTTGCTCGACACCGACGCGCGCATCGCCGAGCATGCCCGGGAGATCTACCTCCAGGCCGGCCGCGCGCATGCCATGCCGCCCGCCAACGTCACTCAGATAACCGACCAGGAACGGGCCCTTTTGGTGGCCTGGTTCGAAGGCGCCGGAAAGTAAGCATGACCTCGAAACTCCTGCGCGGCCGCACGCTCTCCTTCCTGCGCTGGCCCGAAGCAATCGACGACCATTCCGCCTGGCGCTACGAGGAGGATGGCGGGCTGCTGATCGACGACGGCAAGATCATTGCCGCCGGTCCGTATGCCGAGATCGCCAAGCGCGCCGGCGCCGGCGTCGAGACGATCGATCATCGCCCGCATCTCATCCTGCCGGGCTTCATCGATGCGCATGTGCATGTTCCGCAGATGCAGATCATCGCGTCCTACGGCGCCGAGCTGCTCGACTGGCTGAACAAATACACCTTTCCGGAGGAGTCGAAATTCGCGAACGCGCAGCATGGCCGCCGCATCGCCAGGCTCTTCCTCGACGAGATGCTGCGCCAGGGCACGACGACGGTCGTCGCCTATTGCTCGGTGCACAAATCGTCGGCCGAAGCCTTCTTCGCCGAATCGCACGACCGCAATATGCTCAACATCGCCGGCAAGGTGATGATGGACCGCAATGCGCCGGAGGGCGTGCTGGACACACCGCAGACCGGCTATGACGACAGCAAGGCGCTGATTGCCGAATGGCACGGCAAGGGCCGCCAGCTCTATGCCATCACCCCGCGCTTCGCCATCACCTCCTCGCCCGAGCAGATGGAGATGGCCGGCGCGCTCTGCCGTGAGCATCCCGATCTGCACATGCAGACGCATCTGTCGGAAAACCACGCCGAGATCGCCTTCACCCAGGAGCTCTACCCCTGGTCGCGCGACTACACTGACGTCTATGAGCATTACGGCCTGCTGGGCAAAAAGAGCCTTTTCGGCCACTGCATCCATCTATCCGAGCGCGAAGCCGATGCGCTGTCGCAATCGGGTTCGATTGCGGTGTTCTGCCCGACCTCCAATCTCTTCCTTGGCTCCGGCCTGTTCGACTACCAGCGCTACCGCCGCCGCGAAAAGCCGCTCAGCATCGCTGCCGCCAGCGATGTCGGCGGCGGCACCAACTATTCGATGCTGCGGACCATGGAGGAGGGCTACAAAGTCATCGCGCTGAATGGCGAGAAGCTGAACCCCTTCCAGTCCTTCTGGCAGCTGACGCGCGGCAATGCCGAGGCGCTGTCTGTCGCCGAAAAAATCGGCACGCTGGAAGAAGGCACGGATGCCGACATTGTCGTGCTCGACGCCAACGCCACGCCGGCGATGCGGCTGAGGATGGAGACGGTGGAGACCCTTGCGGAAGAGCTCTTCCTGCTACAGACGCTGGGCGACGATCGCGCCGTGAGCGAGGTCTATGTGGCGGGCCGGCCGGCCAAGAGCGCGATTGTCGCATAGATTACATGTGCTCGTCGCTTGACCCCGCGTCAGCCATCGGCCAAAGCGTGCGTCGACATTGACAGGGGAAACGCCATGGCTGCCGCCGACGACATCGCTCTGATCAAGAAACAAGAAGCCACGCTGGTCTTTCCGGCCTTCGACGAAGCCGTGGCCTTCCAGATAGGCGCGGCGATCAGGGAGCGGGCGCTCAACGAAAACCTGCCGATTATCGTCGATATTAGGACCTTCGACCGTCCCCTATTCTATGCCGCTATGCCGGGCTCCAACGCCTCCAACCCCGACTGGGCGCGGCGCAAGATCAATGTCGTCAAGCGCTATCTCAGAAGCACCTATCGCATGGTGCTGGAGCAGCAGCGACCCGACCGCACCTTCAAGGTCGGCGAAGCACTCGACATTGCCGACTATGTGCTGGCCGGCGGCGGCTTTCCCGTCGCGGTGAAGGGCGCAGGCGTGATCGGCGTCATCGCCGTCTCCGGTCTGCCCGAACGAGAAGACCACGGTGTCGTTGTCGATGCGCTCTGCGCCCATCTCGGAGTCGATGCGAGCAAGCTGAAGTTGCCGCCGGAAGAGCAATGACCGATCCAAAAACTTTCCTTACGTCGATCTTCAACGCCGCCGTCGCCGCCGCCGATCCGGAGAAGACGATCCGCAATCATTTGCCGGCAAAGCCGAAGGGCCGCACCATCGTTATCGGCGCCGGCAAGGGCTCGGCGCAGATGGCGGCGGCCTTCGAGAAGGTCTGGGATGGTCCGATCGATGGGCTGGTCGTGACCCGCTACGGCTATGGCGCAAAATCCGAGCGCATCGAGATCATCGAGGCGGCGCACCCGGTGCCGGACGCCGCCGGCCTCGAAGCCTCGCGTCGGCTGTTGGAGAAGGTGCGGGGACTGAGCGCGGACGATCTGGTCGTGGCGCTGATTTCGGGCGGCGGCTCGGCGCTGCTGCCGTCGCCCGCTCCCGGCCTGACTCTTGCCGACGAGATCGCCGTCAACGAGGCGCTGCTCGCTTCCGGCGCGCCGATCGCGGCGATGAACACCATCCGCAAGCACGTCTCGACCATAAAGGGCGGCCGGCTGGCCGGCGCCGCTCATCCGGCCCGGGTCGTATCGCTGGTCGTCTCCGACATTCCCGGCGACAATCCGGCGCTGGTGGCCTCGGGGCCGACCGTCCCCGACACCGGCAGCCGCGCGGATGCGCTGGCGTCGATCGCCGCCTACGGCATGAGCCTGCCGGATGCGGTCATGGCGCATATCCAGTCTGCCGCAGCCGATGCGCCACGCTCCGACGATCCGCGCTTTGCCGGCAATCAAGTGCATCTCATCGCCTCGGCCGGCGTCTCGCTGGAAGCCGCGGCCGCCGCAGCGAAGCGGCAAGGCATCGAGGCCGTCATCCTGTCGGATTCGATCGAGGGCGAGGCGCGCGAGGTCGGCGGCGTGCATGCCGCGATTGCCCGCGAGGTGGCGACCCGTAACCGGCCTTTCGAGAAGCCGATGCTGATCCTCTCCGGCGGCGAGACGACGGTAACGCTGCGGGCGAAGGGCAAGGGCGGCCGGAATTCCGAATTCCTGCTTGCCTTCGCCATCGGTATCGATGGGGTCAGCGGCATCCATGCTTTAGCCGCTGACACCGACGGCATCGACGGCTCCGAGGACAATGCCGGCGCCTTCGCCGACGGCACGACCGTGGCGCGCATGCGTGCCGCAGGCGTCGATGCTAAGGCTATGCTTGCCGGCAACAATGCCTGGACCGCCTTCAACGCGGTCGGCGATCTGTTCGTGCCCGGTCCGACCGGGACCAACGTCAATGATCTAAGGGCGATACTCGTCCGGTAGCGCAATAAACGCTGAAGTCGTCATTCCAGGGCGAAGCAGGAGCGAAGCTCCGTCGCGGAGACCCTGGAATCCATTCCGTGACCTCGGGCATGGAATGCAGCGGAGCAGAATTGTGCATCGTTGCGACGCCTGCAGGTAACGGAATGATCCTCAGGTCTGCGCGCGTCGCTCCGCTCCTTGCTTCGCCCGTGGACGACGAGGCGACGGGCATCTCGCCCAATTCTCCCAAGTCGCACGACTCGTACAACAGCATCCGTCCGCGCAAGGTCCCGTTTAGGCGCGCAGATCGGTCAAGCAGCCATCAACTGCTTCACCTTCCTCATATCGGTGAGAAACCGCTCCCTCTCGGCCTCCTTGTCCTCATGCTCGCGGATGCGCAGGATGAAGGAGGGATGGATGGTGACAAAGACCCGCAAGCCGTCCTCGCGCTGGATGACGTCGCCGCGCATCCTGGTGATCGGCACCGCCTTGCCGAGCAGCGACTGCGCCGCTGTCGCGCCGAGCGCCACCGCAAGATTTGGCTTGATGAGGTCGAGTTCCTTGTCGAGCCACCAGCGGCAGGCACGAATTTCGCCGGCATTGGGCTTTGAATGGATCCGCCTCTTGCCGCGCGGCTCGAACTTGAAATGCTTCACCGCATTGGTCACATAGACCTTGCGGCGGTCGATCTCGGCCTGGTCCAAAATGCTGTCGAACACCTTGCCCGCGGGCCCGACGAACGGCTTGCCGGCAAGGTCCTCTTGGTCGCCGGGCTGCTCTCCGACAAACACCACGTCGGCATTCTCCGGTCCCTCGCCGAACACGGTTTGCGTGGCATCGCGCCAGAGCGGGCAACGCCGGCAACCGCTCGCCTCTTCGCGCAATGCCGGAATATCCGTACTTTCGGGCTCCACCACATCCGCCGGCTCCGGCGAAGGCCAGTGTTTTGCCTTCACTTTGGCGTGGCGCGGCGCTGGGGAGGTTGGCATCCGGGCGATCATGGCTGTCGCGGCTCTGTCCGCTCCTGCTATCAGGTCTGGAATGAGCGAGGCCTCGGGAAGGTTCCGCCAATATTTCTTCGGCATCTCCTTCTGCATCGCCTTCACCTTGAGGCGGGCCGGGTTGAAGATATTCTCGAAATAGGTCCGCCACAGCGTCTCGGCGTCGTCTTCCGCCGGCGCGTCGCGCTTGCTGGCGCCTGGGCCGATCGCCAGCCGCTCGCCGTCCCAGTCGGCCGAGGCGTGCGGCGTGAGAATGGTCCAGCGCATGCCGGCGAAGCGGCGCACAAAGAAATCGGCATTGCGCTCGGCGATGAAATGGTCGGGCTCGAACCAGGCGACATAACGTTCCTCCGCGCCGTCGCCGATTTTCCGGAAGCGCACGAAGGCGCGCATCTTGTGGATGTCGCGCCGAACCGCCTTTTCCATGGACTCGAGCCTGCGGATATCCGGGTCGGAAGCGATCGACAGCAGCTTCGGGTCGACGCGCAACCGCCAGAGCAACCGATAGAGGAAGTTGAAACGCTCGGGGTCCGAATGGCAGATGACCGTCTCTGCACGTTCGATGAACTCGCGCGGGACGACAAGCCGCGCATCCTGTCGGCAAGCCGGCAAATCGTTGCCGCGATCATCATCGTCGTGGCCAACCTGCCAAGCCACCTCTTCCGGCGGAATATCATTCGTGGCCAGCCGGCGCGCCGCATCGCGCCAACCGGCGAAATCGGTCTCGCTCTCGAGACGGGCGAGATGAGATGCGAGGCTGAGCTGGGTCCGTGCCATGGTCAAAACAGCGAAAGCTGCTCGCAAGATCCGGTGATGATCTGGCGCAAGCCCGACTTGTCGGTGAGCGCGCCTGGTGACCAGCCTTCCGCAGTGATGAAGGGGCGTACCTTGGCGACCGAATGGCAGAGCCGTCCGACATCTTCGAGACGCAGCCGGCGATGGCGGCGCGTCTGCAGAATCCTGTCGACCACCTTGGTGCCCAACCCCGGCACACGCAGCAGCGCCTCCCGATCGGCGCGATTGACGTCGACCGGGAACCGGCCGCGGTTGCGCAGCGCCCAGGCAAGTTTGGGATCGATGGCAAGGTCGAGCATGCCGTCATTGCTGCCGGCCAGGATTTCAGGCTGCGAGAAGCCGTAGAAGCGCATCAGCCAGTCCGCCTGGTAAAGCCGGTGCTCGCGCATCAAGGGCGGCTTCTGCAACGGCAGCGCCGCAGACGAATCCGGGATCGGACTGAAGGCGGAATAATAGACGCGGCGCAGATGATAGCTGCCATAAAGCCGGGCGCTGGCGCGCAGGATGCCGTCGTCGGACGTTTTGTCGGCGCCGACAATCATCTGCGTCGACTGGCCGCCCGGCGCAAAGCGCTCGCGTTTGCGGCTCTGCAACGTTGGTTCGGCCTTCTCTTCGATCTTGCAGCGCAGCTTGGCCATGGAAAGCCGGATCGTTTCCGGCTTCTTTTCCGGGGCCAGCTTCTTCACCCCTTCGTCGGTCGGCAGCTCGACATTGATCGACAGGCGATCGGCATAACGGCCTGCTTTTTCGATCAGTTCGGCTGACGCTTCGGGAATGGTCTTGAGGTGAATATAGCCGCCGAATTTCTCCTCGATCCTGAGCCGTCGCGCCACCTCGACCATCTCGCCCATCGTCTCGTCCGGCGAGCGGATGACGCCGGAGGACAGGAACAGACCCTCGATGTAGTTGCGGCGATAAAAATCCATGGTGAGCCGCACCACCTCGTCGACGCTGAAGCGGGCTCGCCGCACATTCGAGGAGGACCGGTTGATGCAATAGCTGCAGTCGTAAATGCAGAAATTGGTGAGCAGGATCTTCAGCAGCGAAATGCAGCGCCCGTCCGGCGCATAGGAATGGCAGATGCCCGAGCCCTCGGTCGAACCGATGCCGCCTGTTTTCAGCGAATCGCGTTTCGCCGAACCGGACGATGCGCAGGAGGCGTCGTATTTGGCGGCGTCGGACAGGATCGCCAGTTTCTCGCGGACGGAAATCACAGCCATGCGTTCATGATATGTTCCAGAAAGTCGCCTGGCTATAACTTTTGAGTGTCGCGGCGAAACGTGATCACTCCGTCTGCGAGGCCAAGTCCTCAGACCTCGTGGAGGTAGAGGTGGTAGTCGAGTTCGCTGACGGTGCGTGCGACGCGCAGATATTCCGCCTGCTTGATCGCCACGAAGGTCCGGTGCAGGTCGGGACCGAGCGCCGATTTCAGGAATTCGGAGCCACGTGCCGCCTCGATCGCGGCGCGCCAATCGGTCGGCATGGTGGAGGCTTCCGTTGTCTGCTCGTAACCGTTGCCGGTCGTTTCCGGTCCGGGGTCAAGGGCCTCGTCGAGGCCCTTGACGATGCCCGCCAGCACCGTCGCCGCCACAAGATAAGGGTTGGCGTCGACGCCGGACGGCCGGTGCTCGATACGCCGGTTCATCGCATCGCCCGCCGGCACGCGCAACGCCACGGAGCGGTTGTTGACGCCCCAGGTCGGCGCCACCGGCGCATAGGATTGCGCCACGAAACGCCGCCATGAATTGGCATGCGGCGCAAACACCAGCATCGATTCCGCCATGGTGTGGATCAGGCCGCCAAGCGCGTTGAGCAGGCTTGGCGACCATTTCTCGCCGGCAGCTTCGGTGAAGACGTTGCGGCCGGCATCGTCCTGCAGCGAGACGTGGAAATGCATGCCCGAACCGGCATAGGCCTCGATCGGCTTGGCCATGAA
This sequence comes from Mesorhizobium sp. M1A.F.Ca.IN.022.07.1.1, assembly GCF_003997575.1. Taxonomy (NCBI): domain Bacteria; kingdom Pseudomonadati; phylum Pseudomonadota; class Alphaproteobacteria; order Hyphomicrobiales; family Phyllobacteriaceae; genus Mesorhizobium; species Mesorhizobium sp. M1A.F.Ca.IN.022.07.1.1. The sequence continues at coordinate 20,696 of NZ_RZST01000013.1, read as the reverse complement.
GCAGGCGGTGACGCCGTGCCGGCGCGCCTGCGCCCTCACCAGCCGCTTCAGCATGACCAGGTCGTCGGCCGCCCGCATCACGTCCTTGCGGTAGTTGAGCGTCAGCTCGTACTGTCCGGGCGCATATTCGGAAATCACCGTCTCGGCCGGAATGCCTTGCGCCCTGGCGGCGGCGTAGATGTCGGAAAACAGCGGCTCCATGCCGTGCAGGTGGTCGACTGAATAGACTTCCGTTTTGCCCGAGCGGCGCCCGTCGAGCACCGCGCGCGCCGCCTGCACCTTGCCGTCGGCATCGCGCTCATTGGCAAGGAGAAAAAATTCCAGTTCGAAGGCGCCGGCCGGATGCAGGCCGCGCGCCGCCAGGATCTCGACTTGCCTTGCCAACACCAGCCGCGGATCGGAGGTCATCGGCTGGCCGTCGAGACGATACATCGCCATCAGCACCTGGCCGCGCGGCGGCTTGGTGCCGTGCAGCGGCACCAGCGTGCCTGGAACCGGCCATGCCCTGAGGTCGCCGTCGCCGGTGTCCCAGATCAGCCCGGTCTCGTGAACATCCTCACCGGTGATGTCGAGGCCGAGGATCGAGATCGGCATATGCCTTCCGCCCTCGAAAATGCTCATCAGCTCGTGCCGGCGCACGATCTTGCCGCGGCCGATGCCGTTGGCGTCGGTGAGCACGATGTCGAAGGCCTCGATGTCGGGATGGGCGGCGAGAAACGCTTTCGCCTCGGCCGGCGTCGAGCCCGAAGGGGAGGTCGCAACTGTGCTCGGATTGTCCATAGCTGCTTGTCTCATGCCGTAAGCCTGGCGGCAACCGCGGCGAAAGCCGCGATCAGGCGGCTTACCTGCGCCGCGGTCGTCGCCGGCGAGATCAGCATCATATTGTGGAACGGTGCGATCAGCACGCCGCGATTGACCAGCGCGACATGGACGGCGGCTTCGAGTTCCGGCGTATGTGCCTTCTCCGCCTCGCCGCCGTTCTTGAGCGGCCCGGGCGCGCAGATGAACTCGACGCGGGCGCCGACGCGCGCGACATGCCAAGGCAGCTTGTGTCGCTCGATGACGGCGGAGAGCCCCGCGTCGAGGCGGCGCGCCAGCCGGTCCATATGCGCATAGGCCTCCTCCGTCATTACCTCTTCCAGCGTCGCCCGCATCGCCGCGAATTGCAGCGGGTTGGCCGACAGCGTGGTGCCCATGCCGGAATAGCCGGGCTCCTTGCTGCGATTGTAGGTGCCGTAGCGCGTCGCGACCTCCTCGCTCATGCCCCAGATGCTGGCCGGCACGCCTCCGGCCACCGGCTTGCCGAGCACAAACAGGTCCGGCTCCAGCCCGTGCGTTCGCGTGTAACCGCCGGGCCCGGTTGAAATGGTGTGCGTCTCGTCGATCAAAAGCAGCGTGCCGGCGGCGCGGGTGAGGCGCCGCAGCGCGTCGTGGAAGCCGGGTTCCGGCAGCACCATGCAGGAATTGGTCAGCACCGGTTCGGTGATCACGCAGGCGATATCGCGGTCGCCAAGTGCCGCTTCCAATGCTGCAATATCGTTGAATTCGATAACCTTGGTTGCCCGTGTGAGATCGCGGAACTCGCCTGCCAGCCCAGGCCGGTTGACCGGCTTGCCGTCGATCAGTCGCACCATCGTCTCGTCGACCGAGCCGTGATAGCAGCCGTTGAACACCAGGATCTTTTCGCGCCCCGTCACCGCGCGGGCGACCCGCAAGGCGAAGCGGTTGGCATCGGTGGCGGTGGTGGCGATCTGCCAATAGGGCAGGCCGAAGCGCTGCTGCAAGAGCGGACCGATCGCCAGCGCATCCTCGCTGGGCAGCATATAGGTCAGGCCACGTGCTGCCTGCCGGCGGATGGCGCGGGCGACCGGCGGCGGCGAATGGCCGAGCATCGAGCCGGTGTCGCCCAGGCAGAAATCGTCGAGCTTGTTGCCGTCGACATCGGTAATCGTGGCACCCTTGGCGCTGTCGACCAGGATCGCAAATGGTGTCGGCCAGTCGGTCATCCAATGCATCGGCACGCCGCCGAGGAAGCCGGCCATGCCGTTGCCAACCTTGGCCTCGGACTTCGGCCGCGCCTTGCGGAAGGCGGCCGCCTCGGCCTCGCGCAGCTCGGCTATGCGGGCGGCGGCGATGCCGCCGATGGAAGTCCGGTCGATTGAATGCATGAAGCCCCTCTTTCTCGCGCGGCACTCTGCCAACCGGTCGGCAAAACCGCAATTGGCCGCGCAGGGGGCGGGCGTTGGCTCAGACAGTAGGGATTAAGGGATTAAGGAAGTAGGGGAGTAGGGCATTGGGAAGACAGCGGAGGAAGGCTCTCCTTCCCTATTCCCTTGCCGCCCTATTCCCCTAATCCCTTACGCAGTAATGTCGATCACGCCGCAATCGCCGGCCGCGCTGCCGAAGACGATGCGGCGCTCTTCCTTGTCCCACATCATCGAGGTGATGGCGCCTTTGCCGGGACGACGCAGCAGCACTTCCTTGGCGTCGGCGAAGCGGGCCGCGATCACCATGCCGTCCTCATAGCCGATCGCCGTGACCTCCTGGCTGGGATGGCAGGCAACGCAGGTCACCATGGTATTGCCGCGCGTGCCGAGCTCCAGCGGCGCCTTGCCCATCGGCCCGTCCTTGCTGGCGAAAGGCCACACGATCGCCGCCGGCGCGCCGGAGCTCGCCAGCCATTTGCCCTTCACGCTCCAGGACAGGCTTTTGACCTTGCCCGGATAGCCGCTCATGCGCATGTGCTTGCCGTCCGCCAGCTTCCAGCCATGCAACGCGTTTTCCTGCATGGTGGTAATCAGGAAAGCGCCGTCCGGCGAAAAGCTGATCCCGGTATGGGCGCCGGCCCATTCCAGATCGACCGGCTTGCCCTCCGCCGCCGGGAAATGCAGCGTCGCGCCATTGTAGCGGGCAACGCCGAAGCGCATGCCCTTGGGCGAGAAGGCGAGCCCTTCCACCGAGCGCGGATGCGCGAATTCCTTGATCTTGCCGTCGGCGAAACGGACGAACGCCGTCTTGCCAGAGGCATAGGCGATTGCGCCCTGAGGGCCCGCCGCAACGCTGGTGATCCATTTTCTGCCGGCACTGGCAAGTTCGCTCGCCTCGCCGCCGGCCTTGACCGCAAACACCTTGCCGTCTTCGCCGCCGGTAACTAGCCGGTCGTTCGCCGCATCGTGGAAGGCGGCGAGCAGCCCGTCATTCGCCTGTACGGTCTTGTGCCCATTGTCGAGCCGATGGATCGCGCCGTCGGCCAAAGCGAAATGCGGCACGTCGCCGAGGAAGACGGCGGCGACGCAATGGCCTTCGAGATCAAGCGGGGCGACTGTCGGCATGGGGATGATCCATTCGATTTCACCAGCCGGCGCGGCTAGGTGTGACTCCCCCTTCTCCCCTTGTGGGAGAAGGTGGATTGGCGCGTAGCGCCAAGACGGTTGAGGGGTGTTCGACGGAGTGCCGTCATCGCCAAGCTGGAACACCCCTCATCCGACCGAGCTTCGCTCGGCCACCTTCTCCCACAAGGGGAGAAGGAAAGTAGGGGCAGCGCTAACGCCTGAAAGTCCGGAAATCAAGCCGCCTGGCAAGCTTCAAAACTCTTCCTGAGGCGCTCGGCGTCGAGATCGCGGCCGATGAAGACCAGCCGACTTTCACGCTTCTCGCCGTCCTTCCAGGCGCGCTGGTGGTCGCCTTCGAGGATCATGTGCACGCCTTGCAGCACATAGCGGTCCTCGTCGCCCTTCAGCGCGATGATGCCCTTAAGCCTGAGGATGTTCGGCCCTTCCATCTGGGTCACCTTCTCGATCCATGGGAAGAACTTCTTCGGATCCATCTCGCCGCCGCGCAGCGAGACCGACTTCACCGTGACATCGTGGATGGCGGAAGGATGGTCGTGATGATGGTGATCGTGCCCGTCGTGATGATGGTGGTGGTCGTGATCGCAATCCGGACCGCATTCATGGTCGTGATCGTGGTCGTGCGCCTCGAGGAAATGCGGATCGTTCTCCAGCGCGCGTGACAGGTCGAAGGCGCCGCGGTCGAGCACTTCGCCGAGCGCCACCCCGGCGCGCTGGGTGCGATGGATCCTGGCCGCCGGGTTGATGGCGCGGATCGTCGCCTCGACCTTTTCGAGCTCTTCGGGAGTGACGAGATCGGTCTTGTTCAGCACCACCACATCGGCGAAGGCGATCTGGTCCTCGGCCTCCTTCGAGTCCTTCAGGCGCAGCGGCAGGTGCTTGGCGTCAACCAGCGCCACCACCGCGTCGAGCTTGGTTTTGGAGCGCACATCGTCGTCCATGAAGAAGGTCTGCGCCACCGGCACCGGGTCGGCCAGGCCAGTGGTCTCGACCACGATGGCATCGAAACGGCCGGGCCGCCGCATCAGGCCCTCGACGACGCGGATCAGGTCGCCGCGCACCGTGCAGCACACGCAGCCATTGTTCATCTCATAGATTTCCTCGTCGGATTCGACGATCAGATCGTTGTCGATGCCGATCTCGCCGAACTCGTTGACGATGACCGCGTAACGCTTGCCGTGGTTCTCCGACAGGATGCGGTTGAGCAGCGTCGTCTTGCCCGCGCCGAGATAGCCGGTGAGAACGGTTACGGGGATCTGCGTCTGTGCATCGCTCATGGCCTGCCTCGAAAAATCTGTGCTCGAAGGATTTGTCGGCCCTCATATAGGATGTGAGCCGCGCTTTTGCACGCGCCAAACCGATGGGCCAGCCGGTCCCGATCGGGGCAGCCGCAGTGGGTTAAAGGAACAGGGCAGCCGCACGGCATCAGAGCCCCCGGGATGTTCCGCTGTGAATGCCGGCGGGCCAAAAGTCGTTTGTCATCTAACTGAAATAAACATCTGGCATCACCTGCGCAGGCACCGCAATGCTTGCCGGCAAAGTGTTTGCAGGCCGGACTCGTTAAATCGTCATTTGCCAGCCGCCGGACAGCCTCTATGCTGCCCGCGCCGGTTCGGCCGAAGAGGGAATGACCATGGCCAAGGCGGACAGAACAGCGACTATGAGCCGGCTGCATTCGGCAGCGCGGCTGGCGCGCACGGCGCTTGCTGCGCGCCTTCTGGCACATGGCTTCTACGCTGGCCAGGACCAGATCATGCTGGCGCTCGACCGCGAAGACGGCCAGACACCCGGCAATCTCGCCGACAAGCTCGGCGTACGTCCGCCGACGATCACAAAAACCATCAACAGGCTGCAGGCGCAGGGTTTTCTCGAAAAGCGCGCCTCCAACGCCGATGCCCGCCAGGCCCATATCTTCCTCACCGGCTCCGGCCGCGAAACCATCCGCGCCATCGAGAAATCGGTCAAGAAGACCGAGAAGCAGGCGCTGAGGGGTCTCGACAAGAAAGACCAGAAGGCGCTTTTCAAGCTGCTCGCCCGCATCGAGGCCAACCTGTCGAACGAGGACCTGATCCTCATCGACGACGACGCCGAGCTGGATGATTAACGAGCGGCGCGCAGCGTCGTCTCGAGCGACCCAAGCGCGATGCACAGCATCGTCGCCTCAGGCACCACCAAGCATCGGCTTGGCGGAAAGGGTGACGACGCTACGCGTCGCGCACCAGCGTCGCCCAGCGTCCCGGCGTCAGCCCGAACGCCTTCTTGAAATGCCGGTTGAAATGGCTTTGGTCGCTGAAGCCGGCCGCAACAGCGGTTTGGGCAAGCGGCTCTCCCGCTTCGATCATGCGCCGCGCCCGCTGCAGCCGACGCATCAACAGGAAGCGATGCGGGCTTGTCGAATAGGTCGCGCGGAAATGGCGCGACAGCGCATAACGGTCGAGACCGGTAACGGCCTCCAGCTCGTCGGAACGCACCGGCCGTTCAGCGTTTTCTTCGAGATAGTCGCGGGCCAGCGCGGCAGCCCGCCACGCGATCTTTCCCGCTGATTTTGCCGGCTGTCCGGCATGGCGTTTCAATTGCTGCGCCAGCTGCGCGATGAAATCCGCCAAGAACAGGTCGTCGAGCTCCTCGGTGAGCGGTGTTAGCGCCGACAGCAGCGTGCCGCGCAACTGAGGGTCGCTCACCACAGCATCCTTAACGAAAGGGAGCGGCGAACCGTGAAGGCAGTCGAGCAGCAGCGACGGCTCGAGATAGAGAATCCTATCGTAGGCCGTGCTCGGTGCCGGCGCCGCCGTCATGCAGTTCGTCGGGATGCAGCACGATTGCCTGGCCCGGCAGACTGTGCCGAAGCGCGCCGCGATAGTGGAAGCGCTGCACGCCGTCGAGTGTCACGCCGATGGCGTAGGTGTCGTGGCGGTGCAATTCGAAGGCATTGCCGTGGAAACGCGCCTCGATGCGCTCGAGGCCCGTGGCGCCGGGCGCCGAAACGATCCGGTCGTCCTCAGCGCACGAACGTTCAAGACCTCCCAGCGCCTCATTGCCTAGATCGTGCGCCATGGTCCCTCATCCACATCCGGGAGAAACATTTTGGTGTTCGATACGAAATTTGCAATCGTCCTCAAGGAAGATCTCGCCGTCTGGCAGAAGCTCAACGTTACCGCTTTCCTGACCAGCGGCATCGTCGCGCAATCTCCTCAAATCATCGGCGAGCCCTATCGCGACCGCGCCGGCAATCTCTTCAATCCGCTCTCGGTCCAGCCCGTGATCGTGCTGTCGGCGGACGAGCCGACGCTTGCCGCGATCCACCGCCGGGCCCTGGAGCGCGGCGTGACGACATCGGCCTATGTCGAGGGGATGTTCTCCACCGGCCATGACCTGGCCAACCGCGCCGTCTTCGCCGAATTCGCGCCGGACGACGCCAAGATCGTCGGCATCGCGCTGCGCGCCGAAAAGAAGCTGGTCGACAAGATTACGAAGGGCGCCCGCATGCATGCTTGACCCTCGGGGAGGATGCTCTTGGTGGCTGATTGACCATTCGTCCGGACGACGTCGCGCACGTTCGAGATTGGCCGCGACCTCCTTGCTTCGTCAGCCTGGGGTCTGCGCGCGTCGCGTCGCTCCTTGCTCCGCCCGGGATGACGAACCAGGAACGTTCTGCTGATCGCCAAGGCACTGCGCTCTAAGCCTGTCGACACGTCTTGTTGGGCCAGTCGCTTTTGGCTTGCCGGCCGGCGGCGATTGCCGCAAAAGGGTGGCGTCTACCTCTCCTCCGGCCCGATTTTGAGCGTTCCCAAAAATCACGACGACAGCGCGACGCCGCCCGCGGCGATGCTGTTGATGCTCTGCGTCTATGTCTGCTTCACCTTTCTCGACACCTCAAGCAAATATCTGGTGCTCGCCGGCGTCTCGGCGCTGATCGTCGCCTGGGCCCGCTTCATCGTGCATGTCCTGCTTGTCGGGGTTTTCCTTCGCGGCTGGCGCGAGCCGTCGCGCTTCCGCGCCAATAACCTGCCGGCGCACATTCTGCGCGGATGTCTGCTTTTCGGCTCGACCATGTTCAACATCCTGGCGCTCAGGACGCTGCAGCTCGCCGAGACCACCTCGATCTATTTCTTCGGCCCGATGGTGATCACCGCATTGGCCGGCCCGCTGCTCGGCGAGTGGGCGGGCTGGCGGCGCTGGCTGGCGATCCTCACCGGCTTCGTCGGCGTCCTCATCATCACCCGGCCCGGCGTCGGCGTGTTCGGCATGGGCCATCTCTTCGCGCTGGGCTCGATGCTGTCGAATTCTTTTTACGTCATCATGACCCGGCGCATGTCGTCGACGGAGACATCCGAGAGCCTGATCCTGTTCTCGGCGCTGGCGCCGGCGGTGCTGCTCCTGCCCATGCTGCCCTTGTCATTGTCCCTGCCGCAGGACGGCTGGCACTGGGTGATCCTTTTGATGCTCGGCGTCTTCGGCGCCGGCGGCCATTGGCTCCTGGTCCAGGCCTATCGCCTGGCGACGACGACGGCGCTCGCGCCTTACCCCTATTCGCAGATGGTTTGGATGATCATCTCCGGCTGGCTGATCTTCCACCAGTTTCCCGACCGCTGGACCCTGCTCGGGGCGGCCATCATCGTCGTCAGCGGCCTGTACATCATCCACCGCGAGCATAGGCTTCGCCTGCGCAATTCCGCTTCCTTGGACACGGAAGCCGAGAGCTTGGCAAAAAAACTTTGATTTGCTCTCAATCGATGGCATAAGCCCCATTTAAACAGTTTAAAGGCCTCGGGGACCAAGGCTGGCACAGAAGATCAAGCTTTCGACGATCGCGGATGCGCTTGGCGTATCCACGGCAACGGTGTCGCTGGCGCTGCGCGACAGCCCGCTGGTCGCGGGGTCGACGCGCGAGCGTATCAAGGAGCACGCGCGCGCCATCGGCTATATCTACAACCGACGGGCCGCGTCGCTCCGCACCTCGCGCTCCGGCATTGTCGGCGTCGTCGTGCACGACATCATGAACCCGTTCTTCGCCGAGATTCTGCGCTCGATAGAAAGCGAGCTCGACCGCAGCCGCCAGACCTTCATCCTGTCCAACCATTATGACCAGCTGGAAAAGCAGCGCACCTTCATCGACACGCTGCTGCAGCTCGGCGCCGACGGCGTCATCATGTCGCCGGCCATAGGCACGCCGGCCGAGGACATCATCATGGCCGAGGAAAACGGCCTCCCGGCGGTGCTGATCGCGCGCACCGTTACCGGCGCCGACGTGCCGGTCTTCCGCGGCGACGATGCCTATGGCACGGCACTCGCGACCAACCATCTCATCTCGCTCGGCCACAAACGCATCGCCATGATCGGCGGCACGGACCAGACCTCGACCGGCCGCGACCGCTACCAGGGCTACGTCAACGCCATGGAAGCGGCCGGGCTGGAGGTGAAGCCGTCCTGGCGCATTCCTGGACCGCGCACCAAGCAGGCCGGTTTCGAGGCTGCAGGACAGTTCTTGGCGCTGAAGGACAAGCCGACCGCCGCCTGCTGCTGGAATGATCTGGTTGCGATCGGACTGATGAACGGCATCGCGCGCGCCGGTCTGGTGCCGGGCGTCGATATCTCCGTCACTGGTTACGACGACCTGGAGGAGGCTGCGATAGCAACGCCGGCCTTGACCACGGTCTGGAATGGCCAGCGCGAGGTCGGCCGCCGAGCCGCCAGCGCGCTGCTCGACAAGCTGAACGGGCAGGCCGTGCGGCCGTCGCAGGAATTAATCAAGCCGGAGCTGCACGTACGCCAGTCCACCGGCAAGCCGGTGGAGCGTCAATGACACAGACAGAAGCGAAGTCGCCGGTCGCCATCCTGGTGCCGGGCCGTTTCAACGACCATGCCATCGGCCGGATCGACAAGGCGTTCAAGCGCGTGCGGATCGAGCGCGCCGATCCGTCGCTCGTCACCGGCGAGATGCGCGAGAGCGTGCGCGGCATCGCCTCCTTCGGCGGCATCAGCGCGGTCATGATCGACGCGCTGCCGAATCTCGAGATCATCGCCCATTTCGGCGTCGGCTATGACTCCGTCGACGCTCGTCACGCGGCGACCCGCGGTGTCATGGTCACCAACACGCCCGACGTGCTGACCGAGGAGGTCGCCGACACCACCATCGGCCTGTTGATCAACACGGTGCGCGAAATGTACGCCGCCGAGAAATGGCTGCGCGACGGCGACTGGGTGAAGAAGGGCGACTATCGCCTGAGCCGGCTCACCTTGCGCGGCCGCCGCGTCGGCATCTTCGGCATGGGACGCATCGGCCTTGCCGTCGCCCGTCGACTCGAGGCGTTCGGCCTGCCGATCGCCTATCACAACCGCCGCAAGGTCGATGGCCTGTCCTATGAATACCATGCGACGCTGAAGGGCCTGGCCGAAGCGGTCGACACGCTGATTTGTATCGCGCCGGGCGGGGCCGCGACGGAGAAAGCCATCAACGCGGCGGTCCTGGCGGCGCTCGGTCCCGACGGCGTCTTCGTCAATATCGGCCGCGGCAGCACGGTTGATGAGGCGGCTCTGGCTGCAGCACTCTCCAATGGCACCATCGCTGCCGCCGGGCTCGATGTCTTTGCCGACGAACCGAATGTGCCCAAAGCGCTGCTCGATGCGCCCAACACCTCCCTTCTGCCGCATGTCGGATCTGCGTCCGACCACACCCGCCGGGCCATGGCGGATCTGTGCGTCGACAATCTCATCTCCTGGTTCGGCGAGCGCCGGCCGCTGACCCCGGTGCCGGAAACGATCAACGTCAAGCCACGCGCCTGAGCGGAAGGCCGGCCACGTTTATTAACGCCTGCTTAACCATCATTCTGCATACTTCGTTATGCATGTTGTCCAAATCGGCGCGTGGTTTGGAGAACAGCATGGCACGGCAAGCCAGGATGTGGAGAGGCGGAGTGAAGCTGTTAGCCGGGTTGGTTGCGTCAGTCGCCTTATACGGGGGCGTTCAGTCCCTGCACGACGGCAACGGCCAAAGCGCGGTCGAGCAAGCCGGCCTCTCCAACAGCTATCGGCTGACAGCCAATGGCGACGAAGCGGCCTGCGCAATCAAGCGCGGCGCCGAGGTCTCGGACGGCCTGTCGCTGCTGACAATTGCTCCGAACTGCAGCAAGCTGATGCCCGGCATCGAGCGTGTGAAATTCTGGCGCGAGCAGGCCGACGGCTCGGTCGCGTTCAGCGAGAACGGCATCGATCCGATCGTCACCTTCGGTGTTGCTGATGGCGACGGCTACGAATCCTATGCGCCGGCCGCCCCGCTTTTGGCGCTGAACGCGACGACCAGCGACTGAGTTCGGCTATTCCGCCGCCGCGCGTGCACCGGCCTTCGCCGCCGCATGCAGGCGCACGGCATCGCCGAAGGCGCGGAAGATCTTTGCCGAGTTGCTGTCCGACTTCACCCAATATTCGGGGTGCCACTGGACGCCGACGGCGAAGGCGCGAGCCTCCTTGACCGAGACGGCCTCGATCGTGCCGTCGGTCGCCAAAGCCTCGACCTGCAGTTTCGATCCGAGCCGGTCGATCGCTTGGCGATGCAGCGAGTTGACCTTGATGTCGCCGGCGCCGAACACGCCGGCGAGGCAGGTTCCAGGCTTGATCGAAATCGTCTGGTGGATGCCGAAGCGCTCGTCCTGATTGTCGCTCACCGGCGCGCGGTGATCGAGCGAGCCTTCGCGCTCCTGGATCTCGGTGCCGAGCGTCCCGCCCAGCGCCACGTTGAGCTCCTGGATGCCGCGGCAGATGGCGAGCAGCGGCACGCCGCGCTCAATCGCCTTGCGGATCAGCGGCAGCGTGGTGGAGTCGCGTGCCGGGTCGTAGGGGCCGTTGGCCTCGCTGGGATCGCCGCCATAGAGCGAGGGATGCACGTTGGATTTCGAACCCGTCACCATGACGCCGTCGACCGAGGACAACAGCTCGTCGAAATCGAGCCGGTCGCCGAAGGACGGCACCAGGAGCGGGAACACGCCGGCGCCGGCGATCGCCGCTTCGATATATTGCTGGGGCGCGGCATGCCATGTGTAGTTGTCGAACTGGCGGACATCGGTTGAGACGGCAACGAGCGGCTGCTGCATTTTGGATCCGGGTTCCATCGAGGGCTAACGAATTATTCTGCCTACAAAATAGGCGATCAGTCGGCACTTTGCCATGGCAAGTTTCGGTTCTCCGAATGGGCCAGGACGGTCGGCGTTAGACTATAGTTGCACGTTGCCCGCGGTGCTGGACTCGACATCTTGCCCGTGTATTGTTTCGCGCAGCCGATCAGGGCACCGCGGATGTCCGAATATCGGTCTGTTGGTTCTAAACGGGAGGAAAATGCATGGATCGTCGTTCGTTCATCCGTAAGGCCGGTGCATCCGGTGTTGGTGTCGCGGCAGCGGCCGCCGCGCTTGCCACGCCGGCGATAGCCCAGTCCAATCCGAAAGTGACCTGGCGGCTGGCATCGTCCTTCCCGAAATCGCTCGACACGATCTATGGCGGTGCGGAAGTGTTCTCAAAAATGCTGTCGGAAGCGACCGACGGCAATTTCCAGGTTCAGGTCTTCGCCTCGGGCGAGCTCGTTCCCGGCCTGCAGGCGGCCGACGCCACCGCCGCAGGCACCGTCGAGGCATGCCACACGGTGGCATATTACTATTGGGGCAAGGACCCAACCTGGGCGCTGGGTGCCGCAGTGCCGTTCTCGCTCAACGCGCGCGGCATGAACGCTTGGCACTATCATGGCGGCGGCATTGACCTCTTCAACGAATTCCTTGCAACGCAAGGCCTGTTCGGCCTGCCGGGCGGCAACACCGGCGTGCAGATGGGCGGCTGGTTCCGCAAGCAGATCAACACGGTCGCCGATCTTTCCGGCCTCAAGATGCGCATCGGCGGCTTTGCCGGCAAGGTGGTGCAGAAGCTCGGCGTCGTGCCGCAGCAGATCGCCGGCGGCGACATCTACCCGGCGCTGGAAAAGGGCACGATCGACGCCGCCGAATGGGTCGGCCCTTATGACGACGAGAAGCTCGGCTTCTACAAGGTCGCGCCCTACTACTACTATCCCGGCTGGTGGGAAGGCGGCCCGACCGTGCATCTGATGTTCAACAAGGCCAAATACGAGGAATTGTCGCCCGCCTACAAGTCGCTGGTGCACACGGCCGCGCAAGCCGCCGACGCCAACATGCTGCAGAAATACGACTACCTCAATCCGGCGGCGGTGAAGCGGCTGGTCGCCAGCGGCGCCAAGCTGGCCCCCTTCAGCCAGGAAATCATGGCTGCCTGCTTCGAAAAGGCCAACGAAGTCTATGCCGAAATGGAGGCCAACAACGCGCCGTTCAAGAAGATCTGGGAATCCATCAAAGGCTTCCGCAAGGAGCACTATCTCTGGGCCCAGGTCGCCGAATACAACTACGATACCTTCATGATGGTGCAGCAGCGTAACGGCAAGCTGTAGCCGGGGATTAGCCCTCTCCCCTATGGTGACGGGGAGAGGGCGCTGTCACCGCCGGTTTCGCCAATCGCCAACGTTGCAGGACTTCAGGTCCGGCCCGGCACGACCAGCACCTTGACCTCGCCGGGGGCGGCTGGGTTCGAGATCACCTGCGGCGCCTCTTCGAGTGGCACCTGCCTGGAAATCAGCTTGTCGATCTCGATCGCGCCGGACGCGATGAGGTCCGCGGCGCGTCGATGCGTGAAGGGATTGATGAAGGACCCGAGGACCTTCAACTCCCGGAACAGCACGTCGAAAGGCTCGAAAGCCACCTTCTGCCCCTGCGGCATCACGCCGACGATCACCACCGTGCCTCCGGCCTTGGCAATTCGCATCGACTGCTCGACCGTGTCGCGAACCCCGGCGCATTCCAGCACCACGTCGACGCCGCCCGGCACAAGCCCGGCTTTTCCGGCGATGGCCTCGATGGGATCGACGGCGCTGGGATCGACCGTAGCGGTCGCGCCGAGTTCTTCGGCCAGCGCGCGGCGCGAGGCCTGCCTGGTCGATAGGATGATGGTCGCGGCACCGGCAAGCTTCGCCAATTGGACGGTGAGCAGGCCGATGACGCCGCCGCCGAGCACCACCACCGAGTCGCCGGGCCTGATTCCGGCGAGGTCGATGCCGTGCAGGCAGCAGGCCAGCGGCTCGCAGAAGGCGCCATGCGTCGGCTGGAGGTTGCCGGGCAGGAGGAAGGCCTGGCCTTGCGGCATCACGACATAATCGGCGAAACCGCCGTCCCGGTGGATGCCGATGGCCCTGAGATTGCTGCACAAATTGACGCGGCCGGCCCGGCACTGGCTGCAGCGCCCGCAGGCGATGTTGGGGTCGCCCGTGACCCGATCGCCGACGGCGATGCCGGACACCGCGTCGCCGACCGCCTCGACGATGCCGCAGAATTCGTGGCCAAGCGTGACCGGCGGCGTGCACGGGAATTCGCCATGGAACAGGTGGCGGTCCGTGCCGCAGACGCCGCAGGCTTCGATCCGCACCAGAACATCCTCCGGCCCCGGCGCAGGTTTGTCGACCGCACGAAGGGCGATGCCGCCGATTGCTTCCAGCCGTACGGCTCTCATGACTTGGTCACCTCAGTTGAAACTCGGCGGCTTGGAAAGATCGGGTGCCGGCGTCGCCGGGTTGGCGGGGGCCGTATCGCCGAAATTCGGCGGCTGTGACAAGTCCGGGGTGCCAGGCGCGGCGGGCGCCGAGCCGCCACTGGCGGGCGCCGCGCCATTGTCGCCCGGCGGCGTGCCGAGCGGCGCAAGTCCCGGCATGTCCGGCAGCTTGAGGTCGATCGTGCTCGGCTCGACCGCGGTGCCCTTGTAGCGCATTACCATTTGCGGGAAGGCGATGGTAAGCCCGATCATGATCACCTGGATACAGACGAACGGCACCGCGCCCCAGTAGATCTGGCCGGTGGTGACCGGCGCGATCTGCTTGCCGGTGATGCGGTCGAGATAGGGCACGCGCGCCGCGACCGAACGCAGGTAGAACAGCGCGAAGCCGAACGGCGGATGCATGAAGCTGGTCTGCATGTTCACGCCAAGCAGCACGCCGAACCAGATCAGGTCGATGCCGAGCTTGTCGGCGGCGGGCGCCAGCAACGGCACGATGATGAAGGCGAGCTCGAAGAAGTCGAGGAAGAAGGCGAGCACGAAAACCAGCACGTTGACGCCGATCAGGAAGCCGGTCTCGCCGCCCGGCAGCGAGGTCAAGAGATGCTCGACCCAGATATGGCCGTTGACGCCGTAGAAGGTGAGCGAGAAGACGCGCGCGCCGATCAGGATGAACAGCACGAAGGCGGAGAGCCGCGTCGTCGAGGCCAGCGCCTGCTTGATGACATCCATCGTCAGTCGCCCCTTGAAGCCCGCCATGATCAGCGCGCCGACGGCGCCCATGGCGCCGCCCTCGGTTGGGGTGGCGATGCCGAGGAAGATGGTGCCCAGCACCAGGAAGATCAGCGCCAGCGGCGGGATCAGCACGATCACCACCTGCTGTGCCAGCTTGGACATCATGTTGATGTGGAGGCGCTGGTCGGCGATCGCCACGATGTAGATGACGATCACGCCGACGGTGGCGCCAAGGATGTCCGCATTGTCGCCATGAGTCGGCGCGAGGTAACGATAGGCCGCATAGGAAATCGCGCCGGTCACCAGCAGCGCCACGATCAGCGAAATCACGCCGTGGCCGAGCGTGCGGGCCTCGAGCGGCAATGCCGGCATCGAGTTCGGCCGGACGATCGACATGATCAGGATGTAGAGCATGTAGATGCCGGTCAAAACGAGGCCGGGGATCAGCGCGCCCGCATACATGTCGCCCACCGAGCGTCCAAGCTGGTCGGCCAGCACAATCAGCACCAGCGAGGGGGGGATGATCTGGGCCAGTGTGCCGGAAGCCGCGATAACGCCCGAGGCGAGGCGCCGGTCGTAGCCGTAGCGCAGCATGATCGGCAGCGAGATCAGCCCCATGGCGATGACGGAGGCCGCCACCACGCCGGTCGTTGCGGCAAGCAGTGCGCCGACGAAGATCACCGCATAGGCAAGCCCGCCGCGGATCGGGCCGAACAGCTGCCCGACCGTGTCGAGCAGGTCCTCGGCCATGCCGGATCGCTCCAGCACGATTCCCATGAAAGTGAAGAATGGAATGGCCAGCAGCGTGTCGTTCGACATCACCCTTGTGCCGTAGAAATTATCCGGCAGCGCATGCAGCAGCGGCCAGGCGAGGTTGATCGAGCCGCCGGAATAGGGCGACAAGAGCACGCCGATGAAGAAGAACAACAGGCCGTTCGCAGCGAGCGAGAAGGCGACGGGGTAGCCGATCAAAAGGAAGATGATCAGCGAGGCGAACATGATCGGCGCCATGTTCTGCGCGATGAACTCGATCATGAGCGCACCTCGCCGGACAGCGCCTTGGCTTCTTCGGCAAGCGCTTCGGCCTCGAGCTTGGCCTGGTCGTGGGCCGAGACATAGGGAGTGGGATCCTCCATGTCGCCGCGCATGATGGCGATCTTCTTGATGATCTCCGAGACACCCTGGATGGCCAGCAGGAAGAAGCCGACGAGCAGGATGGCCTTGGCCGGCCAGACGATCAGCCCGCCGGCATTGGTCGACATCTCGCCGCTGCGGAAGGACAGCGACACGTAAGGCACGAAGTAGAAAACCATCAGCACCACGAACGGCATCAGGAAGAGGAGATGGCCGAGGAGGTCGATCCAGTGCTGCACGCGGCGGGGGAACATGCCGTAGACGATGTCGATGCGGATATGGTCGTTCTGTTTCAGCGTATACGCGGCGGCCAGCATGAAGGCGGCGCCGAACAGATACCACTGCAGTTCGAGCCAGGCGTTGGAGGAGATGTCGAACATCTTGCGGATGACGGCGTTGCCGGCGCTCACCAGGATCGCAAGCAGGATCAGCCACGAGACCCAGCGGCCGATGAACTCGTTGATGCGGTCGATCGTCGTGGATAGAGCGAGCAGCCCTGCCATGCATTTCCTCCCTCGCGCACCGGCCCCGAGAATCGCGTTCGATTTTCGAGAAGCACGATGCCTAACTCAAAGTGCTGGCGCCGCGCCCGAGTCCCCCTCCGGTGTCGCGCCGCTTGGCCCAACGGTATGCAGTGCGTGGTCCGGTTGGTCAACATGGCAAAGCACGTGCCGGCGATCCACGCGGCGAGCAACGGTAAAAACCGGTCACCTCACGGCGCGTCATGCAACCAAAGTCTGATGGGTTTCAGGCGACCTTGGCCTGGTCGCGGCCGGCGCCGATCAGCACCAGCATGGCGACGAGGAAGAGGTATATCCAGCCGTCGCGCCATTCGAGCGGGAAATAACCGGCCCACAGCGATTCGGCCATGCCGAAGGCCGCGGCACCGAGAGCAGCCTTGAGCGGCGACATGTAGCCGCCGACCGCCGTCACGAACAGGATCTTGAGGCCGTAGACAAGGCCCGTGCCGAAGCTGATGTTGCCGTAATAGATGCCGGCGAGCATGCCGGCAAAAGCCGCGCAGAAGCCGCCATAGAGCACCGCGCGGCGGAACACCGCGGTCACATCGATGCCACACATCGCGGCCGCCTTCGGGTCGTCGGACACGGCCCGCCAGGCCCGTCCGAAGCGCGAATGCGAAAACAGCCACGCGGCCACCGCCACCATCGCCATCACCGCCGCGCAATCCAAGAGCTGGATAACGGTCAGCGTCACCTTGAAGCCGGCACCCTGCGCGAAGACGACGGGCTGGGCGAGCATCGGCGGCAGCCAGAGATCATGGGTGTCGGCGGCGATGCGGCTTGCTTCCGACAGGAACAGCAAGATGCCGAGCGTCGTCACCACGATGGCGTTGGGCGACCGGTCCGCCAGCCTCTCGAACACGCTGCGCGACAGCACCTGGCTGATCAGCGCCGCATAGAGCAGGGCGGCAACGATGCCGAGCGCGACCGAGGCGAACAGGGTCAGCCACAGCGCCTGATAGCCGAAGGCGGCGGTCAGGATCATGGTGTGGCCGCAAAAGGCAAACAGCGCGCCATAGGCAAGGTTGGTGCGGTGCAGGATTCCGTTGGTCAGCACGTAGCCGAAGGCGAGCAGCGCATAGAGCGCGCCCGAATGCAGGCCGTTCAGCACCTGCTGATAGAAATAGAGCATGGAGCATCCCTAGGGCCGTGCGAGCTGGCCCCCGTTTCGAGCGTTGCACCCGGAATCTAACTTGTCAAATACGTTTTATCGGTTAGATTTCCGGCATGACGGTTTCCTGGACCCCGCACCGCTTCACCGGCGGCATCCTCGCGCTCGACACGGCGAACACGGTCGTCCTGCGCAACGATCCCGGAAGGACCTTCGACCGTTTCGCTGATCCGGCCGAGATCGCCCGCTTCGCCGAGGCGGCGAGCGGCTTTCGCGCCGCCGAGCTTGGCGGCCGGCGGCTGGAGGCCCCTCAGCCGGGCGACATCGCCGCGGTCGTGCTGTCGATCCGCGAAGCGACGGACCGCCTGTTCCGCGATGCCATAGCGAAACGCGCGATCGCCGCCGGCCATCTGCCCGATTTCCTGACCGCCTGCGCCAAAGGCCTCTCCGGCAGCAGCATCGAGATCGGCGCGACGGGCCGGCCCTTTGGCGATCCGGCGACGCCGATCGCTTTCGAGGCGGCTTTGGCCGTCTCGGCGCTTTCGCTGCTGCGCGACGACACCGTTGCGAGGCTCAGGATCTGTCCGAACTGCAGCTGGCTCTTCGTCGACCGCAGCCGCAACTCAAGCCGCCTCTGGTGCGACATGGCCGTCTGCGGCAACCGCCAGAAAGCGAACCGCTACTATCGCCGCCGCACGGCGGCCAGGGAGGCCACCAATGCCTAGAAAATTCCGTTCGATCGCCCTCGGCGCGGCCCTGATCGCCGCGACGGCGCTCGGCGCCTGCCGCGACACCGGCAAGGAGCAGCTCTTCGCCATTTCCGGCAAGCTGTTCGAGTTCAACTACCGGCTTGGCATCGCCACCTATGTCATCACGCTGAGACCGCTGCGGCCGATGGGCGAGGGACAGATTGCGGTGGTGAATTTCCAGAATCCGGCCGGCGGCGACCCGCTCATCGTCAACCAGAAGATCTGGCCGAAGCTCCCGCATATCACCTTGACCAGCCCGCCGCTCACCTGCGTGGTCAAGGACAAGCCCTATTCCGTCACGATCCGCATCGAGGATTCGAGCGGCACGTTGCTTCAAAGCCTCGAGACGACGATGACCTCCTCGGCGGACCAGACCATGCTGCCGGACCGGCCGCTGGTGATCGGGCCGAAATACGAGCTCAACCCGGACCTTGCCGGGCATCCCGACGGCAAGCTGCCGGATGCGCCCAAGCCGGATTGCTCGAAGGCGGCGTGAGGCCCGTTGACCGGTCGAAATTTTCGTGCGCTGCAAAGCGTTTAGCGTGCGATTGAATGCGGCGACCGCTTCCAGCGGGACCGTTTGTTGCGTGCGCTCTGGCCGCTGCGATTTCGTTTGACCTGTCCCGCAAGGGAAGAAAGACTGCGGCCTCTCACTCCGACGTTGGCCGCCGATCCGCGGCGCGCCTCCGCAGAGGACATGCCTGATGACGCTGCATGACGTCGCGCTCGACGACAAGTTCGACCTTGGCAAGGAGCGCGTTTTCCTGTCCGGGGCGCAAGCCGTCGTGCGCATGCTTTTGATGCAGCGTGAGCGCGACCGCCGCGCCGGCCTCAACACCGCAGGCTTCGTCTCCGGCTATCGCGGCTCACCGCTGGGCGGCCTCGACATGCAGCTGTGGAAGGCGAAGCGGCAGCTTGCGCAGGCCGACATCGTCTTTCAGCCGGGCCTCAACGAAGAGCTCGCCGCCACCGCCTGCTGGGGCTCGCAGCAGACCGAGCTGCTCGGCGAAGGCACCCATGACGGCGTCTTTGCCGTCTGGTACGGCAAGGGGCCGGGCGTCGACCGCTCCGGCGACGTTTTCCGCCACGCCAATCTCGCCGGCTCGTCGAAAAATGGCGGCGTTCTCGCCCTGATGGGCGACGACCACATGGCCGAATCCTCAACGAACGCACATGCCACCGAATTCCTGTTCGTCGACACCATGGTGCCGATCCTCAACCCCGCCGGCGTCCAGGAGATCATAGACTACGGTCTCTTTGGCTTCGCCATGTCGCGTTTCGCCGGCACCTGGGCGGCGATCAAATGCGTCAAGGACAACATCGAATCGACCGCTTCGGTCGACGCCTCGATCGCGCGGCTGGACATCGTCATTCCCGACTTCGACATGCCGCCGGGCGGCCTGAATATCCGCCACGAGATCGACATGCTCGGCCAGGAGGAGCGCCTGCATGAGCACAAGCGCGCCGCCGCCTCCGCCTTCATCCACGCCAACGGGCTCAATCGGACCGTCTATTCGGGCGGCCGCAAGCCGAAGCTCGGCATCATCACCATAGGCAAGAGCTATCTCGACGTCCGCCAGGCGCTGGAGGATATCGGCATCGACGAAAAGGCCGCCAATCGCTTCGGCATCCGCCTGTTCAAGGTCGGCTGCCCCTGGCCGCTCGACTATCAGCATATCGCCGACTTCGCCCGCGGCCTCGAGACCATCGTCGTCGTCGAGGAGAAGCGCTCGTTGATCGAGGTGCAGTTGCGCGAGAACCTCTACGGCTCCGCTATTCAGCCTGCCATCGTCGGCAAGAAGGACGAGCGCGGGGACTGGCTGTTTCCGGCCAAGGGCGCGCTCGACCCGAACGAGATCGCGATCGCGCTCGGCGAGCGTATCCTGCGCACCATCGGCCCCTCGGAGGAGATCGCGGCGCGGGTGGCGAAGCTGCGCCAGTTCCAGGCGATGCTCGCCGATACCGCGGACATCGGTTCGCGCACGCCGTTCTTCTGCTCGGGCTGCCCGCACAATTCCTCGACCAAGGTGCCGGAGGGCTCGCTTGCCGCCGCCGGCATCGGCTGCCACTTCATGGCGCTGTGGATGGACCGGAACACGGTCGGCTTCACCGCCATGGGCGGCGAGGGCGCGCAATGGGTCGGCCAGGCGCCGTTCTCCAAGCGCGGCCATATCTTCCAGAATCTCGGCGACGGCACCTACAACCACTCCGGCGCGCTGGCGATCCGCTTTGCGCTCTCCTCAGGCGCCAACATCACCTACAAGATCCTCTACAACGATGCAGTCGCCATGACCGGCGGCCAGCCGCACGAAGGTGGCCTCACCGTCGATATGATCGCCAGACAGGTGCGCGCCGAGGGGGTCGAGCGCATCGCCGTCGTCACCGACGAGCCGGCCAAATATGCCGGCAAGGCCGATTTCCCGCCCGGCGCCACGATCCATCACCGCGACGACCTCGACCTCGTGCAGCGCGAGCTGCGCGAGGTCAAGGGGGTGTCGGTGCT
>NZ_RZST01000139.1:0-13881 GCF_003997575.1 Mesorhizobium sp. M1A.F.Ca.IN.022.07.1.1 | reverse complement strand
ATCGACCATATTCGTCATTGCCGGGGAGGAGGTCGGCTTTGACGAAATTCCTTCCGCCAATTGAAGGGGCGGATCCTTTCGGAGAACAACGCCCGCCGGGGGAGGAGGTCCGGCGGGCGCCGTTTCGGTGGTCAACCTTCGGGAGGAGGTAAAGGCTGACCGTATCCGTCAGGGTCGGGGAGGAGGTCGACCCTGGCGAGATTCCTTGTCAAACCGCCTTGCGGGCGATCATCTTGATCTCGTCGCGAACGATGCCGAGATCATTGAGCTGGCGGTTCGAAAGCCGACCCAGCTCAGAAACCGTCTCGCGATAAACGCGCCAGTTACGGTAGCTGCGGATCAGGTCCATTGTCTTGCTCTTCTCAAAAACTGGTTCGGACCATTCGCGGTCCGAAGCGGATTAGACCGCCTTGCGAGCGACGTAGTGGATGTCGCTGCGGCTGATGCCGAGGTCGGTCAGTTCACGGTTCGACAGGCGGCTCAGCTCGGAAACGGTGTCCCGGTAGCGGCGCCAGTTGCGGTAGTTGCGGATCAGGTTCATGGTAGTGCTCGTTTCGTCTTTGGTTCGGATCATTCCGTTTGTGTACGAACGGAAAATAGGCAGGGTCATATCGGTTTAAAAGTGCCATTGGTGCATGGCAGCAATGCAAATTGTGCAATGCAACATTAACGGCGATTCACGCTTGCGCCATAAGGAAGACCGAATCGGAAAATGCCGTTGCGTCAACGATTTGCGGCGCGAGGTAGTAAAAATGGCCAAGCTCGGGGGAACGGATGGCGGGCTATGCGACGAAGGTGAGGGCCGATATCGCCCGCTGGCGGGCGGCGGGCCTGATCGACGCGCCGACGGCGGACGCATTGACGCGTGACGTTGCCGCCAACGATCGCGCCTCGCTGAGCTTCGGCTCTATCCTGGCCATGATGGCGGCGTTACTGTTCGGTGCCGCGATCCTGATCTTCGTCGCCGCCAACTGGGAAGCCATTCCGCGCCTGGCGCGTGTGACGGCGCTGTTTGCTGTCATCCTCGGCGGTTATGTCGCTGGCGCCGTTCTGAAGACACGCGACCATGCGGCGATCGGTGAGGCGCTATGGATCATCGCCGCCGCGGCCTTTGGCGGGTCAATCGCGCTGATCGGTCAGATGTATCATCTGTCGGGCGACGAGGCTTCGGCATTGCTGACGTGGTGCGCCGGCACGGCGCTGGCGGCGGTCGCATTGCGCTCGAACCCGCTCACCGTCGCCTCCGTCGGCATCGCCGATGCCTGGCTGTTCCTTAAATGGGGAGGATTTTTCCGCCGGGCCGAGTTCCCGCATCTCTTCGCCGCTATCGTGCTGGTGCTGTTCGCCATTTCATTCTGGACACGCAGCCAGGCGGCGCGGCACGTCATCATCCTTTCGATCGTATTCTATCTCCTGCTGCTGGCGATCGACCACAACACGCTCCAGGTCGCGATTCCGCTCGTGCTCGTCTCGATGCTGCTGTTCGCGGCAGCGATCTTTGTCGCCGAACCCGTCGACAGCGTCGTGCAACTCGGCGGCAGGCTGCCATTGCATGCGCTCATCGGCTTTCTTGCCGGCCTCGCAATGGTCCAGTTCGAACTGGCCGATGAGGCGAGCTACAACAGCGGCTTTGCCATTGCCTCGGCAGCCGCGCTTGCCGGCATCGTCGCGGCGATCATGCTCGGCGGCCGTGAAAGCAGAGGCTTGCGCTGGGTGGCGTATGCCGGCTTTGCCTTCGAGCTCGCCATTATCTATGTGGTGATTTTGCAGTCGATGCTCGACACGGCGGGCTTCTTCCTGTCCGCGGCCGTGCTGCTGGGAATACTGGCGCTGGTCATCATCCGCGTTGAAAAACGAATGAAGACGCCCGCCGGAGGAGCAGCGGCATGAGCGGCAAAAGACTGATCATCGCGGCGCTGGTGACGGCGCTTGTCCAAATCGGCTTGCTGGGCTGGATCATCGCCGGACGCGCGGCGATCCTGCGCAACGGCAAGGAGGTCCTGCTCAAGGTTGAGCCCGTTGACCCGCGCGATCTTCTGCGCGGCGATTATATCTCGCTTGGCTATGACATCTCGCGCATCCCGGTGAAGCTTATCGCCAACATTCCGCCGGGCAAGTTCACCAGCAATGACTCCGAGATCGTCGTCAGGTTGAAGAAGGCTGTGGACGGCTACTGGCAGCCGAGCGCGGCATGGTTCGATCAGGCGCCGGCGCCTGCCGCTTCCGATGAGGCCGACATTGTCGGGCATGTAGCGGATGGCTGGGATCTGCGCTCACCCGAGATGACGATCACGCCGGAATACGGGATCGAGCGTTTCTACCTGCCGGAGGGCAAGGGGATGGCGATCCAGAACGACATGCGCGTGCGGCCGTTCGGCGTCAAGCTGGCGCTCTCCGCGAATGGCAAGGCGCAGATCAAGGCGCTCATGGACGGCGACAAGACGCTGTTCGAGGAGCCGCTTTATTAGTGTGTTCGGGCCTGGGCGTCAGCGCGACGGTCCGCGTTAACGACGGTCCTGGTTATGGCCGGACATCGCCCGTCTCGGCGATGATTTTGGGATAGGGACCGATCGATATCGTATAGCTGAAGTCCGCTACGCCTTTCTCCTGCTTGTGTGTCGAGGGGCTGCGCACAATCCAGTCGTAGATGCCTGAGACCTTGCAGCGATCGTTGGCGCCGCTGACCGCAAGGCTGTCATTGCGGAGGCTGTATCCGCGTCCAGGCCATCGCTGGTAATAGCTCCTCTTGTCCTCAATGATCGAACTTAGGTTCGTCAACTTGCCATGATAGTCGACCGTGGGAGCGTAGGCCGCCTGAGCCTGAGCAAGAGCGAAATCGTTGTTATCGCCATGATTCTCGATGAGGTCCCTGACGAAGGTGACCGCAACGCCTTCCGGCTGTTGCCTGGCGTCGGGCGCAGGAGCGGACACGGACGCAGGATCCGGCGTCGTTGATACCTGCAATGCATCCGCTGGCGACTGGTTCGCTGCGGCATTGGTCACACGCAACTCTGCCATTTCGCTGGCCGACAGGTACCGTATGTCATGCTTGTCATAGCTCGAAGCCAATTCCATCAGCTTGGGATCCGCTCCCATCTCGACCACATAGGATATGATTGCGGCCGTGCCGAACTGGAAACGGGCCTCCGCGTCTTCATTTGACATCCCGTCGGCCGGTTTGAGGGACGGCCGATGAAAGCCGATGGAACCTGGTTCGGCAACGCGGTGGACGCCGCCCAGGAAGGCCAGTGAGCAGGCTGAAGCGCACTGCAATTGGCGAAGCTGAAAAGTATCCAACCCCGCCGCGCGGATCAGTCGCCCCAAGCGAATCGCACTGCCGACGTTGCCGCCGCGGGAGTTGAATACGATCATCCTGGCCCTGCTGCTCGCAACCGCGTTGCTGAAGGCGTTCAGGGGTTCATTGGCGCCAAACTCACCGGATACAAGAAGCATTGGCTGCTGGCCCGGAGAGGAAACCGAAGTGTACTCCAAGGCCTCAACGTGACATGTCGCTGCCGCGACAGCCGACCCAACCGCCAGAACCAGAGAAACTAGGCGCACAACCTGACAGAGCCCCAACCTGCCTGTTGCTGCGACTAAGAACCTGTTGACGCGCTATTTCAAGGGAATTGCACACGAAAAAGCGGATTGTCTGCTCGAGCCTTGCGTGCGCCGCCAGAAGTTGATGGCTCCGGTCCTTCCTTGCAAAGGTTCGGGGACACGCTTCGCTCTGACGACCATAGGGTGACCTACACCAGAAGCTCGCCAAGGCGAAGGGTGGTGCGGATGAAGGGACTCGAACCCCCACGCCTTTCGGCACTGGAACCTAAATCCAGGGCGTCTACCAATTCCGCCACATCCGCGTTCCCCGGCAATCCCATGTAGCCATCATTCTGTCAATGTCGGGTTCCAAGTCACCGTCATTCTCGTAATCGCGAAGATGGTTGAAAATTAGCCTAGCCTGTGACAAAAGGCGTGTCGAATGTGACGGGGACGCGACTATCCGCTTCTGCCGAATGTAAGAAGAAGTAGGAAAAACAAAGACTTCTTCACATTTTGGAAGCGCAGTTCAGGAGAGTTTGAGCCGCATTGGCGGTCAAATCACCAGGTTCCGTACCAAAGCCATTTCCGGCAAGAATATACCGGCAGGCTGTAAACGGCTAAGGACCGTTTGGCAGCCTCGTTGGTGAAAACAAAGGTTTTAGGATGCAGGTCACCGAAACGCTCAACTCCGGTCTCAAGCGCGAGATCAAGATCACCGTGCCGGCCGGTGACATGGAAGCCAAGCTGATGGCGCGGCTGAACGACGCCCGCGGCAAGGTGCGGATCAACGGTTTCCGCCCGGGCAAGGTGCCGGTGCAGCACCTGCGCAAGATGTACGGCAAGTCGTTCATGGCCGAGGTGGTCAACGAGATCCTCAACGACTCGACCCGCTCGATCATCTCGGGCCGCGGCGAAAAGGCCGCCATGCAGCCTGAAGTCATCATGACCGAGGACGAGAAGGAGGCGGAGAAGATCCTGGCCGGCGGCGCCGACTTCGAGTTCCGCCTCAATTACGAGGTCATCCCGGCCATCGAGGTCAAGGATTTCTCCGACATCAAGGTGACGCGTCAGGTTTACGACGTGCCGGAATCGGAGGTCGACGACCAGGTGAAGCGGGTCGCTGAATCGGCTCGCAGCTACGAGCCCAAGGAGGGCAAGGCCGCCGAAGGCGATCGCGTGAGCATCGATTATGTCGGCAAGATCGGCGGCGAGGCGTTCGCCGGCGGCGCCGGCACCGACCAGCCGCTGGTCCTGGGCTCGAAAGAGTTCATCCCGGGCTTCGAGGACCAACTGGTCGGCACCAAGCCGGGCGATGAGAAGCAGGTCACGGTGACCTTCCCGGAGAACTACCAGGCAGCGCATCTGGCCGGCAAGGAAGCCACCTTCGACGTCACAGTCAAGGAAGTGGCCAAGCCGGGCGCGCTCGAGATCAATGACGAGACGGCCAAGAACCTTGGCCTGGAATCGCTGGAGCGCCTGCGCGAGATCGTGCGCGGCCAGATCGAGAACCAGTTCGGTTCCATGACCCGCCAGAAGGTGAAGCGCCAGCTCCTCGACCAGCTCGATGCCGCCTATTCCTTCGAGGCGCCGTCGAAGCTCGTCGAGGCCGAGTTCAACAACATCTGGGCGCAGGTCAACCGCGACCTCGAAGCCGCCGGCCGTACCTTTGCCGACGAAGAAACGACGGAGGAAGAGGCGCGCGCCGAATATATGCGCCTGGCCGAACGTCGCGTGCGTCTCGGCTTGGTTCTTGCCGAGATCGGCGAGAAGGCCGGGGTCACCGTGTCGGACGATGAACTGCAGCGCGGCCTGTTCGAGCAGGTTCGCCGCTTCCCGGCCAACCAGCAGCAGGAAGCTTTCGAGTTCTACCGCAGCAACCCCGAGGCGATCAATTCGCTCCGCGCGCCGATGTTCGAGGAAAAGGTCGTCGACTATTTGCTGGGCCAGATTTCGGTCGAGGACGTGAAGGTCAGCAAGGAAGAGCTGATGGCGGACGACGAGGAGGCCGAGAGCGCCAGCAAGGCGAAGCCGGCGAAGAAGGCTTCCTCCAAGAAAGCCGAGGCCAAGGCCGGCGAAGCAGCCGGTGAGGCGGAAGAGCCCAAGAAGAAGGCCGCGCCGAAGAAGAAGGCCGCCAAGGACGCCGAGTAAACCCGGCGATAAGCTGATTTCGAAAGGCCGCCCACGAGGCGGCCTTTTTCGTTCATGTTCTCTGTTGTTGCTGCGGGGCAACACCACCCGCTTCAGATGAATGCACGCTGCTGGCGATACCGAACATTGATGATTATCTGCTCGATATCACATTGCGCAGGGTCGTTTGGAGGCGTCGGTGGGTGTGGCATTCACGATGAGGGGCGTGGTCGTTACCGCGGCGCTCTTGCTTGCCGCGGCCGGTGTGGCAGAGGCCGGACCCGATCTCGGCAACTGGCGCGTCGACGCCGGCAACGACGGCCAGGTCACTGCGTCGCTATACGCCACCAACAAGCTGATCACCGGCGGCGGCGCGCTGGGCTACAGTCCGGTGCTGACGCTGGCTTGTCGACCGGGCGGCGAACCGCGTTGGAGCGAATGGCTGCAACTCAACGATTCAGTCTCCGCCAGCCGCAAGATCACCATGTCGGTCATGGTCGATGGCGGCGGCAAGTTCGATGAAAGCTGGTCTGTCGGCCCACGCGGTAAAATGCTGGTCAGGGACGGAGCCGATGGCATCAAGCGGCTGGTTTCGGCGAGCCGGCTGTTGCTGTCATGGCGTTTCGGCCTGCTGTCGGGACGCGGCGAGGCCGACTTCGAACTCGCCGGACTGTCCGAGGCGATCGGACAGATGGCTGCAAGCTGCAATACCGATCCGCCGTGACTCTCAGCACACGGCCTAAGGCGCGTCGCGAGGAGCCGGACTCAGGCGACGCGCTTTAGGTCCGTGTTTTGATGCATGTCGTTCTGCCAGAACCGCTGCGCAGCTTGGGCGACGTGCACCTTCGCACAAATTGCCGTTTCTACCCATTGGATTGATACTGTGGTATGTAGATGCCGCAATTCCATTGGTGGGACCACGGATATTCCGCTGTACCGTGCAGGCCGCCCCAGCGCAGCTGGCGTGGTGCGCATCGTCCGGCGCAGATGACGATCGATCAGGGAGGAATGCCATGCGCGCAATCGCACTTTTCATCGCCTCGGCGGCCACGATCTTCATTGCAAGCCCTTCGCGGGCGCAGGATGCAGCCGCAGGCGAGAAGGTCTTCACCAAGTGCAAGGTCTGCCACATTGCAGACCAGGACCAGAACAAGGTCGGCCCATCTCTGCACGGCGTCATCGGGCGCACGGCGGGCACGCATCCCGGTTTCACTTTTTCCCCTGCTATGATCGAGGCCGGAAAATCCGGCATCAAATGGGATGAGCCCACGCTGACGAAGTATCTTCAAGACCCCAGGGGCATGATCAAAGGGACGAAGATGGTGTTTCCCGGCCTCAAGAACGATCAGGACGTAGCCAACGTCATCGCTTACCTGAAACAGTTTTCGAAGTAAGCGGGCCCTTCCAGGCCCCTTTCGGTGGCGCCGGCTCGCCCCGACCGAAGGCGGCCGGCATGACGCTGCTGAAGTGTGGCCGCCGGCGCCGTCATGCAGGCAGCGCAAAAAATCCCAGCACCAACAGAATGGCTATGCCAAGGCCGAGTATGAGAAGCGTTCGCGTGTCCATGACGTTCGCCTTCGACCAGGCGCATGACCCGGAAATCGGGAAAGGATCACGGGCCAATCAAAGTGATCCAGCCTCCTTTGCGCGTACCGGAGGCACTGCGTTGTAGTTGTATAAGAATACCGCAAAAAAACCTCTCGAACCAGCGTGGAGCTCTGGCCGGCCACCGCACCCTCGTTCCAATGAAAAGAGACAAATCGGGCGCAATGGAGTATGTTGGCTGCCGGTGCAGGTCGCGGTTTTGCGTGGCCAACCATGCAGAGCGGTAGCACCGCGAATCCGCGACCTTGCCGGACCCTGGTCTGGAGGAATGGTCATGGCAAGCTTTCACGTCATTGCAGGCGCTAGCGAAACGCTCGAGCATACCAGAGTGAGAAAGATCAGCCTTTCCGATCTTTTCGACGCGCTCAGGCGCGGTGTCGACGATTTCATGGTGAAACCCTCGCATATCGTGTTTCTGTGCATGATCTATCCGCTCGTCGGCGTGGTGCTTGCTACCTGGACATCGGGAGCGAACGCGCTGCCACTGCTGTTTCCGCTGGTGTCCGGTTTTGCGCTGATCGGCCCATTCGCGGCGATCGGTCTTTACGAGATCAGCCGCAGACGGGAAGCCGGGCTCGATGCATCCTGGCGCCATGCCTTCGAGGTCAGGAACTCCCCGGCGCTGCCGGCCATCGCCGCGGTCGGGATCATGCTGTTCGCGATCTTCATAGCGTGGCTTTTGACCGCCAAAATCTTCTACGAGCAGCTGTTCGGTCCCGCGCCCCCGGCATCGCTGTCCAGTTTCATCGCTGAGATATTCGCCACCGGGCGCGGTTGGACCCTGATCGTGCTGGGTCACGCCATCGGATTCGTCTTCGCCGTGGTCGTGTTGTGCACCACCGTGGTGGCTTTTCCGCTGCTGCTTGATCGCGATGTCGGCGCCTACGAAGCCATTCACACTTCGGTACGTGTAGTGCTGGCGAACCCCATCGTAATGGCCGTCTGGGGACTGATCGTCGCCGTTGGGCTGATCGTCGGTTCGCTGCCGGTGTTCGCGGGGCTGGCGGTTGTGCTGCCAGTCCTCGGCCATGCCACCTGGCACGTGTATCGTAAGGTCGTGGAAGCGCCGGCCGCCGCCCCAAGACCGGCGAACTAGCAAACCCTGTCGAGCACGGGCGGGAGTGCCGGTGTCTCACAGGGCCGGGTGGCTGAAGCGTCCCCGACGCGCGCCTGTGGTCAGGTCGCGGAAATCCTTGCCGCTGACATGCACAAGGGTCTTGTGGTCGCCGCCCTCGAAATAGATATCGGCGGCATCGCCGAGGCTTTCGTCCAAAATGACCGGCACGTCATAGGCCGCGCCGATCGGCGGTACGGCGCCGATATCGCAATCATCGAAGAGCGAGACCACCTCGTCCTCGGAAGCGAGCCCGAGGCGCTTGTCCATGACGTCCTGGAGCTTGGCGAGTTCGATCCTGTGGGTGCTTGGGACCACGGCCAGCGCATAGCCGAGCTCGTGGTGAACGACCACGGACTTGGCCATCATGCTGCCGGGCACGTGGGCGGCAATGGCGGCCTGCCTGCTGGTTGCAGTCCGATGATGCGCGACGGTGTCGTAGGGGATTCCCTTGCCGTCTATGAAATTCCTCAGTCTGTTCGCTATCGTCATTTTCCGCGTCCTTTGCTTGAGTTCACGACGCATATCAAAACCAAACCGCCGGTTGTTTCGAGGCACCGGCCATTTCGGGCTGATTAGGCTGCGGTTTATCCAAACCGCGCGTCAGGGGCCGGGCCCGAAAAACGCGATACGGGTCAGCAGCGTATAGTCGGCCTCGAAGACCATCATCGCCACGAAGACCAGCACCAATATCGGCGGCAGGATGATCGCATACATCATCGCCAACCGTTCCCAGGCCATGTGCATGAAGACGGCCACGATCAGTCCTGCCTTGAGCATCATGAAGATCAGGATCAGCGACCATCTGAGATAGCCGTGCAGGCCGAAATAGTCGACCATATAGGAGCACGCGCTGAGAATGAACAGCCACACCCAGACCACCAGATAGAGCCTGATCGGGTGTTCCTGATGCGTGTCCGACTTGCCGGCGGTCGCCGCATCGTGGGTGGAGTGCAGTGCCTGTTGTCCGAGACCGTTTGCGGTTGCTTCAGCCATTTCGTCCTCTCAGCAAAGCCTGCCTCTCACCAAAGATAGAAGAAGGCGAAGATGAACACCCAGACCAGGTCGACGAAGTGCCAGTAGAGTCCCATGATCTCGACATTCTCGTAGTGGCCCCGGCGACTGGTGAAAAACCCTGGACGCCCGATGTCGTAATCGCCGCGCCAGACTTTTCGCGCCACGATGATCAGGAAGATGACTCCGATGGTGACGTGCGTGCCGTGGAAGCCGGTGATCATGAAAAAGCATGAGCCGAATTGCGCGGCTCCCCAGGGATTGCCCCAGGGCCGCACTCCTTCGGTGATGAGCTTGGTCCATTCGAAGGCTTGCATGCCGACGAAGGTTGCGCCGAGCGCGGCGGTCAAAAGCATCAGGATCGCGGTTTTGCGGCGCTCGCGGCGGTAGCCGAAATTGACCGCCATGGCCATGGTGCCGCTGCTGGAGATCAGCACGAAGGTCATGATGGCGATCAGGATCAGCGGGACCTCCGACCCGCCGATGTGCAGCGCGAAGACCTTGCTTGGGTTGGGCCACGGCACGCGCGTCGACATGCGGGCGGTCATGTAGGAGAGCAGGAAGCAGCCGAAGATGAAGGTGTCGCTGAGCAGGAAGATCCACATCATGGCCTTGCCCCAGGACACGTTCTTGAACGCGCGCTGATCCGAGGCCCAGTCGGCGGCAATCCCGCGCCAGCCCTGGGGGCGATCCAACTGGCTGCTATCCGTCAGTGTCGTCTCGGCCATCGCCAGTCTCCTAGGTCAGCAGCCGTTGGCAAATGCTCACGAATGTCGCCGCCCAGCCGGCCAGGACGGCGAAGATGCCGAGCCAGACGAAAAACAGGAAATGCCAGTACATCGCGCAGAGCTCGATCCCGAGGCGAAGCCGCTGCGGCCGGGCGCCCGTCCAGGCGCCGATGCTCGTCCTGCCAAGGCCGACCAGCCCGCCCAGTATGTGCAGGCCGTGCATGGCGGTGATCAGATAGAAGAAGCTGTTGGCCGGATTGGAGTCCAGCAGGTAGCCGTCATCGGTCAGCTGCCGCCACGCGATCAGTTGGCCGATGAGGAAGGCGAGGGCGGTCAGCCCGGCCGTCGCAAGACCGAGCCTGACCATGTCCGTCTGGCCTCTGCGCGCCGCGATCACGGCGCATTGCAGCGCGACGCTGCTCAGCACCAGCACGCCGGTGTTCAGCCAGAGCAGGCGCGGCAGCGGCAGAGGCCGCCAGTCCGGCAGACCCATGCGCATGAAATAGGCGCTGGTGAACAGCGAAAACAGACAGCCGACAACCGCGAGGAAGACACCGAGGCCGATCTTGGCGGTGGGCAGGGGCGATCGCTCGAGACCGACGAAATCCCCGGCCAAGCCTTGCTCGAGCCACGGCTTCGCGGTCAGCCGCTGGTGCGAAAGCCACCATCCGGCAAAGCCGGCGATCACCAGCAGGAAGACCAGGATGACGCTCATGCCGGCTCCCTCGATGGGATGAAGGAGCCCGGCACGTTCTGCGGAATGAAATCCTCCTTCGCGCCCGGCACGCTGTAGTCATAGGCCCAACGATAGACGATCGGCAGTTCCTTGCCGAAATTGCCGTGCGCCGGCGGCGTCTGCGGCGTCTGCCACTCGAGCGTCGTTGCCCGCCACGGATTGCCGCCGGCCTCACGGCCGTGACGGATGCTCCAGATCAGGTTGAACAGGAACACCATCTGGGCGAAGCCGACTAAGAAGGCCATGATGCTGATGAACGAATTCAGATGATGGGCCGACTCCGTCATGATCGTCATGTCGGTCAGTTCGGCGTAGCGGCGCGGTACACCAATCAGGCCGATATAGTGCATGGGGAAGAAGATCAGGTAGGCGCCGAGGAAGGTGACCCAGAAGTGAAACTGGCCGAGCGCCTCGTCCAGCATCCGTCCGGTGACCTTCGGATACCAGTGATAGATCGCGCCGAAGATCACCAGGATCGGGGCGACACCCATCACCATGTGGAAATGGGCAACGACGAACATCGTGTCCGACAGGGGAACGTCGACGACGACATTGCCGAGGAACAGCCCCGTCAAACCGCCATTGACGAAGGTGACGATGAAGGCGAGCGCGAAAAGCATTGGTATCGAGAGATGGATGTCGCCGCGCCACAGGGTCAGCACCCAGTTATAGACCTTGATGGCGGTCGGAACGGCTATGATCAACGTCGTCGTGGCGAAGAAGAAGCCGAAATAGGGGTGCATGCCGCTGACATACATGTGGTGCGCCCAGACCACGAAGCTCAGCGCGCCGATGGCGATGATCGCCCAGACCATCATTCGGTAGCCGAAGATGTTCTTGCGCGCGTGCGTGCTGATGAGGTCGGACACGATGCCGAAGGCCGGCAGGGCCACGATGTAGACTTCCGGATGGCCGAAGAACCAGAACAGATGCTGAAACAGGATCGGGCTGCCGCCACTGTGCTGCAACTGTTGGCCCATCTCGACGATCGCCGGCATGAAGAAGGAGGTGCCGAGCGCGCGGTCGAGCAGCATCATCACACAAGCAACGAACAGCGCCGGGAAGGCGAGCAGAGCCATGACGGTGGCGGTGAAGATGCCCCATACGGTGAGCGGCAGGCGCATCAAGGTCATACCCCGCGTGCGGCCCTGCAGCACCGTCACAACATAGTTCAAGCCACCCATGGTGAAGCCGATGATGAACAGGATGAGCGAAGAGAGCATCAGGATGATGCCCCAGTCCTGGCCACCCGGCGTGCCGGTCATGATCGCCTGCGGCGGGTAGAGCGTCCAGCCGGCGCCGGTCGGTCCGCCGGGCGCAAAGAAGCTTGCGACGAGAACG
The DNA here is from genome assembly GCF_003997575.1 of Mesorhizobium sp. M1A.F.Ca.IN.022.07.1.1. NCBI lineage: Bacteria > Pseudomonadati > Pseudomonadota > Alphaproteobacteria > Hyphomicrobiales > Phyllobacteriaceae > Mesorhizobium > Mesorhizobium sp. M1A.F.Ca.IN.022.07.1.1. The sequence continues at coordinate 1,673 of NZ_RZST01000139.1, read as the reverse complement.
AGCACCGCCAACAGGTAGACCCAGTAGCTCAGCATGTTGACATAGGGGAAGACCATGTCGCGGGCGCCGACCATCAGCGGGATGAGATAGTTGCCGAAGCCGCCGAGGAAGAGTGCGGTGAGCAGGTAGATCACCATGATCATGCCGTGCATGGTGATGAACTGGTAGTAGGCCTCCGGAGTAATGAAATCGAACGTGCCGGGGAAGCCGAGCTGCAGGCGCATCAGCCAGGACAGGAACAGCGCTACAAAGCCGATCGCCGTTGCCGTTGCCGAATACTGGATCGCTATGACCTTGGCGTCCTGCGAGAAGACGTATTTCGTCCACCAACTGTGCGGATGGTACAGTTCCATTTCCCCGACTTCGGCGGGGGGAACGGCATCTGCGGGTGTGACGTCGACCATGGGAGCACCTCCCTGTTCAGCGGGCCTCGACAGTTTCGACTTTTGCCCCGACGTCCAAAGCGGACGCCATTGTCTTTCCTGGCAGCGGGTTCGCCGAGCCCGTTTGCTGAGGCGCCGACAGTTGCGCAAAAGTCTGCTGCTGCCCGAGCCAGGTCAGGTAATCCTGCTCGGTGTCGACCATCACCATGCCATGCATCAGCGGATGTCCCTGGCCGCAGAGCTCGGCGCACAGGACCTGGAAGGTTCCGGTCCTTGTTGGAGTGAACCAGAAATAGGTGACCGATCCCGGGATCATGTCCATCTTGGCGCGGAATTCCGGGATGTAGAAATCATGCAGCACGTCGATCGAACGCAGCAGCATCTTGACCGGTTTGCCGACCGGCAAGTGCAGGTCCGCCGCCTCGACCACGACGTCGTCCTGGCCGTTGGGATCCTTTGGGGCGATGCCTAGCGGGTTCTCAGCGGCTACTTCACGGGTGTCCGAAGTGCCGAGCTTGCCGTCCTTGCCTGGCAGGCGATAGCTCCACTGCCATTGCTGAGCAACGACCTCGATTTCGGTCGCATCGCTCGGCACGTTGACGAAGCGGCTCCAGACGAACAGGCCGGGAACGAGCAAGGCGGTGACGCCGATCGCAGTGACGATCGTCAACCACCATTCGAGACGCTTGTTCTCCGGTTCGTATACCGCGCGATTGCCTTCGCGATGGCGAAAGCGGAACACGCAATACGCCATGAAGAGAACAACGGCGGCAAAAACGACGCCGGTGATCCAGAAGCTGATGATGATGGTGTGGTCGATATAGTCCCAGTTCGAGGCAATCGGCGTCCACCACCATGGGCTCAGGAAGTGGAACAACACCGAGCCCACGACGATCAAAACGAGTACAAGCGCGATGGCCATGTCCCGTCCTCCGGTATTTCATGGGAGCGCGAAGCATCCAACGCCAATACCAAGCCGCATCATGCTCGATTTCCGGTTGAAATTCCAGAGCCGACTAGCTGATGTGCAAAACGTTGCTGCGCGCCCGGACCTTTTGGGCCGGCGGGCCTTGGCGCAGCGGGCCCTTCGTCGAAGCATTGCCCTTACGGACAATGTGCAGAGGGCTGAATGGCCGGCTTGATGCCGCTGGCGGGTAGATCAACTAGGTCCAATCTACATTCAGGATTCTCAACGCGGTTTGGCGTTGATTCATTGTGTTCCGAGGGTTCTGATTCGGAGCGCGACGGATGGCCAAACGGTACGAACTGACGAACGTCCAGTGGGCGCGC
>NZ_RZST01000138.1:0-13918 GCF_003997575.1 Mesorhizobium sp. M1A.F.Ca.IN.022.07.1.1 | reverse complement strand
GCGGCAGTCAGCCTGCTTGAGGCGCTCAAAGCCTGAGCGCCGCTTCGCATTGCATCTAATACCAAAGTCATAATCCCATCGTCGCGGTGCCTTTCCGGGGCGCTTTCTGCCATTTTTTCCTTCGTTGGCCGCGTTTTTGAGTCCGCGTTCGGAGGAATTGCGGACGGTGGCGCGCAGCCATCGAGGACAGACGGGATCCACGGGAGGATATATCAATGGCAATGGCATCGACCGCCGGCGGAAAAAGCCGCGGCATGACGCGGGAGGAAAAGAAGGTCATCTTCGCCTCCTCGCTCGGTACCGTTTTCGAATGGTACGATTTCTATCTTTACGGTTCGCTGGCCGCCTTCATCGGCGCGACCTTCTTCAGCCCGACCATCCCCGAGGCGACGCGCAACATCTTCGCGCTGCTAGCTTTCGCCGCCGGCTTCCTCGTCCGTCCCTTCGGCGCGCTTGTGTTCGGCCGCATCGGCGACCTCGTCGGCCGCAAATACACCTTCCTCGTCACCATGACAATCATGGGCCTGTCGACCTTCCTGGTCGGCCTGCTGCCCGGCTATGCCAGCTGGGGCATCGCGGCGCCGGTGATACTGATCGGGCTGCGCATGCTGCAGGGGCTGGCGCTTGGCGGCGAATATGGCGGTGCCGCAACCTATGTCGCAGAGCACGCGCCGGACGATCGCCGCGGCTTCTACACCTCCTGGATCCAGACGACGGCAACGCTCGGCCTATTCCTGTCGCTGATCGTCATCCTCATCGTCCAGGGTTCGCTCAGCAAGGAAACCTACGCTGCCTGGGGCTGGCGCATTCCCTTCATCGTCTCCTTCCTGCTGCTTGCCATTTCGATCTGGATCCGGCTGTCGCTTTCGGAGTCGCCGACCTTCCAGCGCATGAAGGAGGAGGGCAAGGGCTCCAAGGCGCCGCTGTCAGAAGCCTTCGGCCAGTGGAAGAATGCCAAGATCGCGCTTCTGGCGCTGCTCGGCCTCACCGCAGGCCAAGCCGTGATCTGGTACAACGGCCAGTTCTACGCGCTGTTCTTCCTGCAGAACGTGCTGAAGGTCGACGCGTGGTCGGTCAACGTCATGATCGCGATCGCGCTTGCCGTCGGCTCGATCTTCTTCGTCGTGTTCGGCTGGCTGTCCGACAAGATCGGCCGCAAGCCGATCATCATGGCCGGCCTTGCTTTGGGAATCGTCTGCACCTTCCCGCTGTTCAAGGCGCTGACCTGGGCCGCCAATCCGGCGCTGGCCACCGCACAGCAGAACACGCGCGCGACGGTGACCGCGGCACCCGGCGACTGCAGGTTCCAGTTCAATCCGGTCGGCACGGCGAAGTTCACGACATCCTGCGATATCGCGACCTCGTTCCTGACCAAGAACTCGGTGCCTTACGACGTCGTTTCGACCGCGGCACCCGGCACGGCCGCCACGGTCAAGATCGGCAACGAGACGGTGCAGTCCTATGACGCCGTCGCCGCCGGCGATCAGGCCAAGGCCAAGGAGGCCGCCTTCCAAAAGGCCGTCAACATGTCCCTGCAGGATGGCGGCTATCCGCTGAAGCGGGCCGCGGCCAAGGTGCCGGACCAGAAGCTCGACGCCTTCGTCGCAGCCAATCCGGAACTGAAGCTCGATGCCGCGGCGATCCGCGGCGGCGAGAAAACGACCGTTCCGACCGACAAGGCGGTGGCCGACAAGCTGCTGACCAAGGAGGAAGCGGCCGGCGCCCCCGAGGTCACCGTCTACAACATCCCGGGCGGTGGTGCCTTTGCCATGGTCGCCGATCCGGAGGCGGTGAATTGGCCGGTGACGATCGGCATCCTGTTCATCCTGGTCGTGTTCGTGACCATGGTCTACGGGCCGATCGCCGCAATCCTGGTCGAGATGTTCCCGACCCGCATCCGCTATACCGGCATGTCGCTGCCTTACCATATCGGCAATGGCTGGTTCGGCGGCCTGCTGCCGGCAACGGTGTTCGCACTCAGCGCCTACAAGGGCGACATCTATTACGGCCTCTGGTACCCGGTGGTGATCGCCGCGATGTCGCTTATCATCGGCATGATCTTCGTCAGGGATACGCTTGGCACCGATCTGGACGCCAAGCAGTAGCCGATCCTCGGCAAATGAAGAGCCCGGCGCGAGCGATCGCGCCGGGCTTTTTCTCGTCTCGAGCTGGAAAGAATTGGTCAGCTCTTGCGCTGCTTGTGTTCTTCCTCGATTGCCGCCTGATGGTACCAGCCGTCGAAATCTGCGTGCGTATTGCGCAACGAGGCAAGCTCTGCCGCGAATTTCGCCTTTGCGCCTAAATTTGAGGCAGACGCCCGGCCTGCAAGCGGGAACATCAGGATCTTTGCCGAAGGACGGGACGTGGTGACATCCATTGGCGGCCTCCTACCTCTTCAGGAGCAAGTCGATTCAAATCTGTTCCCAAGATAGGTTCTGCGATTCATTTAGGCAATATGCCCACAAAAAGATCAGTCGCTGCACAATATTTATGCAGAAAGCGCGCCTGAACGATCGCCGCGCATTGCTGCGCAGGCTCAGCAAAATCAACGCTTTGCGATGACCATTTTGCCGCACCCTGGACGAGGAGAGTGGCATACGAATTGCATTTTAGCGCACGGCAGGCCGGCTCGGTCCGGCCATGCGTTGATGCCGCCCCGGCGTCCAAGCAACGAGAGGCACTGGAATGACCAAATACAAACTCGAGTATATTTGGCTCGACGGCTACACCCCGACCCCCAATCTGCGCGGCAAGACCCAGATCAAGGAGTTTGCCGAGTTCCCGACGCTCGAGCAGCTGCCACTGTGGGGCTTCGACGGCTCTTCCACGAACCAGGCCGAAGGCCGCAGCTCCGACTGCGTGCTGAAGCCGGTCGCGCTCTATCCGGATCCGGCGCGCACCAACGGCGTTCTCGTCATGTGCGAAGTCATGATGCCCGATGGCGTCACCCCGCATGCTTCGAACAGCCGCGCGACCATCCTGGACGACGAGGACGCCTGGTTCGGCTTTGAGCAGGAATATTTCTTCTACAAGGATGGCCGCCCGCTCGGCTTCCCCGAGAGCGGCTATCCGGCGCCGCAGGGACCTTATTACACCGGCGTCGGCTACAAGAATGTCGGCGATGTCGCGCGCCAGATCGTCGAGGAGCATCTCGACCTCTGTCTCGCAGCCGGCATCAATCATGAAGGCATCAACGCCGAAGTGGCCAAGGGCCAGTGGGAGTTCCAGATCTTCGGCAAGGGCTCCAAGAAGGCCGCCGACCAGATCTGGATGGCGCGCTACCTGCTGCTGCGCCTTACCGAAAAGTACGGCATCGACATCGAGTTCCACTGCAAGCCGCTTGGCGATACCGACTGGAACGGCTCGGGCATGCACTGCAACTTCTCGACCAAGTACATGCGCGAAGTCGGCGGCAAGGCCTATTTCGAGGCGCTGATGGCCCAGTTCGAAAAGAACCTGATGGATCACATCGCCGTCTATGGTCCGGACAACGACAAGCGCCTGACTGGCAAGCATGAGACTGCGCCGTGGAACAAGTTCTCCTATGGCGTTGCCGACCGCGGCGCCTCGATCCGCGTGCCGCACTCCTTCATCAAGAACGACTACAAGGGCTATCTGGAAGACCGCCGCCCGAACTCCCAGGGCGACCCCTACCAGATCGCCTCGCAGGTCCTGAAGACGATCTCGGAGGTCGCGACCGACGCAAAGGTCTCGGCTGCGGCGTGATGCTTCTACGGCGTGGGCGGCAGTCCGCGCCAGGCCAGCGAACATCAAAAAAGCCCCGGCGAAATGCCGGGGCTTTTTTACGCCTGGCTTGCTTGGCGGCGATGAGATCCGCGCTCTCGCGACAGTGCTGGCCTGCTGTTCTGACGAGGCCCGTCCTGCGGCCTTTCCGCCCTCTGGCGAGCTGTTCACGAAAAACCCCGGCTTTCGCCGGGGTTGTTTTCTGTCGGGAATGCAGTCGCTTACACCGAATAGTACATGTCGTACTCGACCGGGTGCGGGGTCATTTCGAAGCGCATCACCTCGGCCATCTTGAGCTCGATATAAGAGTCGATCTGGTCGTCGTCGAACACGCCGCCTGCCTTCAGGAAGCCGCGGTCCTTGTCGAGGTTCTGCAACGCTTCGCGCAGGGAGCCGCAGACCGTCGGGATCTTCTTCAATTCCTTCGGCGGCAGGTCGTAGAGATCCTTATCCATCGGCTGTCCGGGATGAATCTTGTTCTTGATGCCGTCGAGACCCGCCATCAGCATGGCGGCAAAGCCGAGATAGGGGTTCGCGCCCGGATCGGGGAAGCGGACCTCGACGCGCTTCGACTTCGGCGAGGAGCCGAACGGAATGCGGCAGGAGGCCGAACGGTTGCGCGCCGAATAGGCGAGCAGCACCGGCGCTTCGTAACCCGGCACCAGACGCTTATAGGAGTTGGTGAGCGGGTTGGTGAAGGCGTTGATCGCCTTGGCGTGCCTGATGATGCCGCCGATGTAGAAGAGGCAGGTTTCCGACAAGCCGGCGTATTCGTTGCCGGCGAAGGTCGGCTTGCCGCCCTTCCAGATCGACTGGTGCACGTGCATGCCCGAGCCGTTGTCGCCGAACACCGGCTTCGGCATGAAAGTGGCCGTCTTGCCATAGGCATTGGCGACCTGGTGCACGACATACTTATAGATCAGCATCTTGTCGGCGTTGCGCACCAGCGTGTCGAACTTGATGCCGAGTTCGTGCTGGGCGGCCGCGACCTCGTGGTGATGCTTTTCGACGCGCACGCCCATTTCAGCGAGCACCGTCAGCATCTCGGAACGCATGTCCTGGCAGGAGTCGATCGGCGGCACAGGGAAGTAGCCGCCCTTGATGCGCGGCCGATGGCCGAGATTGCCGGTCTCATAGTCGGTGTCGTCGTTGGACGGCAGCTCGGTCGAGTCCAGGCGGAACCCGGTGTTATAGGGATCGGCCTTGTACTTGACGTCATCGAACACGAAGAACTCGGCTTCCGGGCCGACATAGATGGTGTCGCCGATGCCTTCCGACTTCATGTAGGCTTCGGCTTTCTTGGCGGTGCCGCGCGGGTCGCGATTGTAGGCCTCGCCCGAGATCGGATCGAGGATGTCGCACAGGATCACCATGGTCGACTGGGCGAAGAACGGATCCATGTGGACCGTATCCGTGTCCGGCATCAGCACCATGTCGGACTCGTTGATCGCCTTCCAGCCCGCGATCGAGGAGCCGTCGAACATGACGCCGTCGGCGAACATGTCCTCCTCGACCTCGACGACGTCCATCGTCACATGCTGCAGCTTGCCCCTCGGATCGGTGAAGCGCAGGTCGACGAATTTTACATCGTTGTCCTTGATCTGCTTCATGATGTCTTTGGCTGTCGTCATGTCATGTATCCCTGTGTGCTGACGTTTTTTGATGATGACGGTTCAGGAAGACGGGTGGAGTCAGACCGCGTCCATGCCGGTCTCGCCGGTGCGGATGCGGACGACTTCCTCGATGTTGGAAACGAAGATCTTGCCGTCGCCGATGCGGCCGGTCTGCGCCGCCTTGCGTATGGCTTCGATGGCGCCTTCGACGGCGTCGTCGCCGAGCACGACCTCGATCTTCACCTTGGGCAGGAAGTCGACGACATACTCGGCGCCCCGATAAAGCTCGGTATGGCCCTTCTGCCGACCGAAACCCTTGGCCTCGGTGACGGTGATGCCTTGCAGCCCGGCCTCCTGAAGCGCTTCCTTCACTTCGTCCAGCTTGAATGGCTTGATGATCGCTTCGATCTTTTTCATGTAGAAAGTGGCCTCCACTGCCAAAGAGACGGGTTGCGCGCCCCGCTTGCGCCTTCATCAAGCACGAAGCGTGCCAATTACCAGAGGTTGAGGGCGGTATCGGGCGATTTCCATGCCTTGCCGCACCCGAATGCAAATCCGCGTCATCCGCTGCATCGGATGCGTCATCGACGCCCAAAGCCTATACATCGCTCCTCCATCCGTCTGCGCAAAACTTGAGCAGATAGCGCAATTTGCAGGCAGATTCCCCTCCGGGCGCCCACCGCTCTGGGATGCATACGCCGCCGCTGTTTGCTTCGAGCCGCAAATCGGACAATGCTTGATCGGATGGAGATCGGCAATCCCATGCGCAATGAACTTCTTTCCCCGTCCGAAATGGCCGAAGCCGACCGGCTGGCGATCGCACAAGGTCCGCTCGACGGCTACGGATTGATGCGCCGGGCCGGCGAGGCCGTGGCGGCCGTGCTCATGGCGCGCTATCCGGCGGCGGCACGGGTGCACGTGCTTTGCGGACCCGGCAACAACGGCGGCGACGGCTATGTCGTGGCGAGCCTGCTCCGGAAGAGCGGTGTCGACGTTGCGTTGTGGCAATCGGGCGAACCGCGCGCGGGCAGCGATGCCGCGCTGGCTGCAGCCGATTGCCCGTTGGAGCCACGACCGCTATCTGCCTTCGCGGCCGAACCGGGATCGCTGGTGGTCGACGCGCTGTACGGAGCGGGGCTCTCGAAAGCACTGTCGGGCGATGCCGGCCGGGCCGTCCAGGTCGTTGCGGATCTCGGCTTGCCGGTCGTCGCCGTGGACCTGCCCTCGGGCGTTTCCGGCGAAAGCGGCGCCATCCTCGGCAGCGCATTTCGGGCGGTCGTTACCGTGACGTTCGCGCGAAAGAAGCCGGGGCATCTGCTGCTGCCGGGGCGGGAAACGAGCGGCGAGATCGTGCTCGCCGATATCGGCATCGGTGACGACATCATCGCTCGAGTCGCGCCGCGCAGTTTCGAGAATGCGCCGGCGCCCTGGCTGCCTGTCTTTCCGGTTCCGGCCGTCGATGCGCACAAATACAAGCGCGGTCATGTCAGTGTCTTTTCGGGCGGTCCTGCGGCCACCGGTGCCGCGCGCCTGTCGGCGCTCGCAGCCGCAAGAAGCGGGGCAGGGGCGGTGACGGTGCTGTCGCCGGCGAATGCCATGCAGGTCAATGCCGCGCATCTGACATCGATCATGCTGCGCAAGGTCGACGCAGTTGCCGATCTCGGTGCGTTCCTTGCCGACCGCCGCCCCTCGTCCTTTGTGCTCGGCCCGGGGTTTGGCATCGGCGAAAAGGCGCGCGATTTTGTCCTGGCGCTGCTCGGCGCCGGGCACGCGCAGGAGACCGGCGTTGAAGGGCTGGTGCTCGACGCCGACGGCATCACCTCGTTTCGCGACGTGGCTGAGACGCTTTTCCAGGCTGCCCGAAAGTCCGGCGCCCCGGCGCTGGTGATGACGCCGCATGAAGGCGAGTTCGGCAGGCTGTTGCCCAAGGTCGCGGGCGACAAGGCTCTTTCCAAACTCGGCAAGGCCCGCGCGGCGGCGGCGCGAGCCAACGCCGTCATCGTCTACAAAGGCGCCGACACGGTGATCGCAGCACCAGACGGCCGCGCCGCGATCAACGGCAATGGCGCGCCGTGGCTTGCCACCGCGGGTTCGGGCGACGTGCTGGCGGGCATCATCGCCGGGCTCCTGGCACAAGGCATGCCGGCGTTCGAAGCGGCCTGCGCGGCTGTCTGGATACACGCCGAAGCCGGCAGCCGGTTCGGACCCGGCCTGATCGCCGAGGATTTGCCTTTGGCGATGGTGCCTGTGCTGCACGCGTTGGTCGAGAATGGGATGGCTGCCCGATGATGAGGCTGGCGATCCTTGTCGCGGTCGCTGCCATCGCTGTTCTTGGCGTGCGGGCGGCTGATGCTGCCGGTCGTCCGGTCACGGTCGTGGACGATCCGCAGGTGCTCGCCAAGCTCGACGCCGATGGCTTCGGATTCGCCGGTATTTTTGGCATCAGCGGCAAGGATGATCTGAAAACGCTCTATGACGCGGCGCCGGCCTACCACGCCATCGTCGACACCGTAGCGGCCGATGTCGCAGCACTGCGCGCCGACCTGAAAGCAGGCGGCCGGCCGCTCTATGAGGTGACCGACGGCAATGTCGGCCGCATCATCGACATGCGCTGGCTGAAGACCGACGCTGCGCGTTTCCGGCTGGTCGGCGTCGTCAACCGGCTCGACCGGCGTGACTTCGCAAAGCTCGGTGGGGAAGCGGGCTGCGGCGAGGTGCGCTTCATCTACCGCCTTGCCTATAGTTTCAGGAAGAACGGCAAGGTGTTGGCCTCGAGGCTGCCGTTCAATTTCAGTGCCATCTACCGCGCAGCTCCCGACGCCGACGGCGGCTGTACCGGCGTCGCCGGGCGCTGGACGCCGCAGATCGACGAAGCGGCGGATGCCGGGTGGCTGTCCGGCGGACCGCTGGATAAAGCGAGCCTCTCCTTCAAGCAGCTCGAACTCAACGCTCAGGTGGTGCGCTTTCCTTCCGGCCAGGAGACCGAATTTGGCGGTCAGGCCGCCTATCTCATGCGCATCTTCGGTATCGACGGCACCACAATCAGCCAGAAACCGCTCGAAAATACGCCGGACACCATCCGCCTTGCGCAAGACGCGCGGTTGAAGGCGAGGCTTACGGACTATGTCCGCGCCAATGCCGGTGCAATCGATCTCGGCGTTTACGAAATCCCGGATGAATTCCTAGCGAAGAAGGTCATCTCCTGGTCGACCTTCGGCAGTGCCAGGCAGGCCAATCATCCATTCACGCCACTGTTCGAACCGGAGGCGCTTGCCGGGGTCGACTATTCGAAACTGACATTAGCGCGCACGGCTGAAGCCCTGATCGAGCGGCTCGACAACGGCGCCTGCCATGGCTGCCATCAGGCGGGCTCGACCGCAGGATTCCATTTCATCGGCCTCGACGATAGCACGACTTCGCCGCTCAACCGCATCGAAGTCGGCATCTCGCCGCATCTCCATGCCGAGATTCCGCGCCGCGAGGCGTGGCTGCAGGCGACTGTGGAAGGCAGAGAAGCGAACGGGTTTCGCCCGTTGTCCTTCGCACCACCCGCCGCGTGGAAAGACACCGGCGAGATCGCCTATACCCCGGCCGAGACGACCATGCCGTGCCTGGTGCCGGAAGACGCCGCCCGCTTCGGCAGCAGCTGGCAATGCGGAGCCGGCACGGTCTGCACACAGATCGCGACCGCTACAGGGGTTAGGACGAAACTGGCGCAATGCCTGCTGCCGAAGGAGAGCCGGAACATCTTTTCCGGCCATCCCTGCTTGACCGGAACGATTGCCAGCGACACCGCGCAGCCCTTCAACGACCGTTACAACGTCACCGGCCAGTTCGCGGCGTTCGCGCCCGCCATTTCACGCACCGCCTATACCTGCCGGCCGCCCAAGATCGGTGTGCCAGGCGGCTTCGCCTATCGCGGCTGCGACGCGAAGGATCTGGCCTTCTCCGCTTTCAAGGCTGGCAAGCCGATGCCGAGCGAAATCTGCGGCCTGGTCGGCGGCAAGAAGTTCGATATTTGCGTGGCGACCAACAATTTCGACCAATGCCTCGGCGACGCAGTTAATCGCGGTAACCGTCCGGCCTGCTCGGCCGATCGTTTCTGCCGCGAGGATTATATGTGCCAGTCGCTGCCGTCCGACACGCCGGGTGCTGGCAGGGTCAAGGGCATCGGCTTCTGCTCGCCGACCTATTTCCTGTTCCAGATACGCATCGACAATCATGCGACGCCGTGGACGAACACCGCCCGCGCGAGCATGAGCGCGGGCTTTGGCGCCACCGAGGAGTAAGCGGTCATACCGGTTGGGGTGCGTATTTTCCGACGCTTGCCGCCAGCGCTTCGAGCACACGCTGCTCACTGATACCGCGCGTGTTCAGGACCCAGCTCGGTATCGAGATCGGAGGCTCGATGAAGGTTACCTGCTCGTTCAAGGGTCCATGCACGTAGGATCGGTTCGAGCCGAAGATGAGCACGCTTGGAATGCCCAAGGCGCCGGCTGCATGGGACACACCGCCATCGACACCGAGAAAGACGGTGGAGGCCGCGATCTGGTGCATGGCCTCTGCAATGTCGGGCGTCGAGGTGAAGTCGATCGCCTCAGGCAACAAGGCGCGAATCTGGGCGGCAGCCTGGCGTTCGCGCGGACCGCCGACAAGCCAGACGGACCAACCCCGTTCGATATGCTTTCGTGCGACCGAGACGAAGCGCTCGGGCGGCCATGAGCGCATGTTCTCGAAATCGGAAGTATAGAGGGAAAGCACCGGCCTTGCCGGATCGATGCCGTTGCGCCGGCGCCACTTGGCAACGTCTTCGGACGAAATCGCCAGCCGCGGGGCCGGCAGCTGTTTTTCCTCGGCGGGCTGCTTGCCGAGGAGCGCGATCGCACAGACCTGTTCGACGAGCCTTGTCTTGCGCGGGCCGAAGGCCACGAAGGTTTTCAGCCATCCCGCCGGCAGCCGGTTGACGATGCCGAACTGGAGCTCGCGCGGATATCCAATGCGCTCGGGAATGCCCGCCAGCCACGGCACCAGGGCCGCCTTGGTGCTGCTGGTGAGCAGATAGGCTGCCTGATAATTCTCCTGGCGGAGTTCGCGCGCCAGCCGCACCCGCTCCTTGAGACCGGGGTTCCAATGCCTCTCGACGGTCCAGGCCTTCCGGACATGCGGCATCAAGCGCGCCAGGGGCGCGGCGAGCGGCGAGGTGATGACGTCTATCGGCTGTCCGGGAAACGTCGCTGCTATGATTTGAATTGCCGAATGGCAGCGGATGAAGTCGCCGATTGCCGGCAAGCAGAACACGAGAATGGGGCGCAACGCGCGATACCTTTTCGATCCGACGCAGTCGCCGCGAACGGCGAGCATGCCGGTTCCTTGTCACGGAAGCGCCTCGCCATCAAGGATGCGGGCATAGAGTTCCAGGTAGGCCTTCGCGGTTTTCGCGATCGGAAATCTGTCGGCGGCAGATTCACGGCATTTGCGTATGCACAGGTCTGCGACCTCGGCAAGACCTTCGGCGAACTCCTCGTCGCTCTCGAAGAATCGGCCCGTATCCGTGTCCACCGTCTCCGGCAGGGCGCCGCGCGCTGTGGTCAAAACGGGCGTGCCGCACAGCATCGCCTCGACCGGCGCATTGCCGAAAGGCTCTTCCCAGGCGATCGGATTGAGGAAGGCCTTCGATGCGCCCAGCAGGCGCAGCTTGTCGTCGCCGTCGACGGCGCCGTTGAAGCGATAGCGGCGGGAAAGACTCTTGAAAAAGACCCCCTCGCGGCGGGTCCGACTTCGGCCGAGCAATTTCCACCGCGAGCCGCCGGCGATGTCGAGGGGAAAGTCGAATTTCCTGGCGAGCTCGACTGCCCGGTTCAAGCCCTTTCCGGCGCGTGCGATGGCCGCCATGAAGAGGAGGCGATCGCTCTTCGATTCGGCCAGCCGATAGTCATCCACCGGAAAGCCGTTGTAGACGAAGGTCTTGCGGCCGTGCAGCTGGGCGTGCCGTGCGCTGATGAAGCTCCAGTTCGGTTGCGGCCGCGGATAATCCGGTAAATGGCCCCGCTCGGTGTTGAGGGTCGGGAAGTCAACCTCGACCTTCCACGCATGAAGGTGGACGATTTGGGTGTCCTTGGGGATCGCCGCGCGGCACTCGGCATCGCTCACAGCATGCCGGACTTCGCACAGTGGATGTGACGATCCAGGGCCCGCCACGAGGACGACATGGTGGCCCTGCCTGACCAGTTCAGTGGCCAGCCAGTCGACCTGACGTTCTATCCCGCCGTAGCCTTTGCACGGAACGACGCCCTTTGTTGCAAGGGTTATTAGCATTCATTACCGCCATCACATTGATGTGATTTCAATGTGATTAGAGGTTGCCAGTTGTCAACCTCCGACGACGGATTGCGTAAGCCAGAGTTCCAGCCGCCGGCCGGCTTTCGAGGTTCCACCGATTGAGATGGTCGGCGACTCCCCGTCGCGAGGCCAAGCGGAAGGAGAGGGGCTAAGCAACGAGAATAACGGCGGACCTGCCGAAATGCTTGCCAGCTACAAGGACCAGTCGCGACACCACCGCCTCACAGCGGAATGTTGTCGTGCTTCTTCCAGGGGTTCTGCATATCCTTGTTGCGCAGCATGCGCAGCGCCCGCGCGATCCGGCGGCGCGTCGAATGCGGCATGATCACCTCGTCGATATAGCCGCGTTCGGCCGCTACGAAGGGCGACAGGAACCGATCCTCGTATGCTTTGGTGTGGGCGGCGATCTTCTCCGCGTTGCCGATGTCCTTGCGGTAGATGATCTCGACCGCGCCCCTTGCGCCCATCACCGCGATCTGCGCCGTCGGCCAGGCATAGTTCATGTCGCCGCGCAGGTGCTTCGACGCCATCACGTCATAGGCGCCGCCATAGGCCTTACGGGTGATCACGGTGATCTTCGGCACGGTGGCTTCGGCATAGGCGAACAGCAGTTTTGCGCCATGCTTGATCAGCCCGCCATATTCCTGCGCGGTGCCTGGCAGAAAGCCTGGAACGTCGACCAAGGTAACGATCGGGATCGAGAAGCAGTCGCAGAAGCGCACGAACCGCGCCGCCTTGCGGCTGGCGTCGGAGTCGAGCACGCCGGCCAGAACCATCGGCTGGTTGGCGACGAAGCCGACGGTTCGCCCCTCCACACGGCCGAAGCCGGTGACAATGTTCCTGGCGAAGCTCGCCTGGATCTCGAAGAAGTCGCCTTCGTCGGCAACCTTCAGGATCAGTTCCTTGATGTCGTAGGGCTTGTTGGCGTTGTCCGGAATCAGCCGGTCGAGCGACATGTCATGGTCCGTCACCGACTGGTAGCATTCGATCTCGGGAATCTCTGCGGTATTGGACGCCGGCAACAGGTCAATCAGCCGGCGCATCTGCAGCAGCGCCTCGACATCGTTGTCATAGGCGCCGTCGGCGATGGAGGATCGGGTCGTGTGTACCGTGGCGCCGCCGAGGCTTTCGGCCGTCACCGTCTCATTGGTCACCGTCTTCACCACGTCCGGCCCGGTGACGAACATGTAGGAGGTGTCGCGCACCATGAAGATGAAGTCGGTCATGGCCGGCGAATAGACATCGCCTCCGGCGCACGGGCCCATAACCAGCGAAATCTGCGGGATGACACCGGAGGCGAGCACGTTGCGCTGAAAAATCTCGGCATAGCCGCCGAGCGCGGCCACGCCTTCCTGGATGCGTGCGCCGCCCGCGTCGTAGAGGCCGATGATCGGCGCGCGATTACGCAGCGCCATCTCCTGCACCTTGACCACCTTCTCGGCATGCGCCTCAGACAGCGAGCCGCCGAAGACGGTGAAATCCTTGGCAAAAAGGTAGACTGGACGGCCGTTGACGGTGCCCCAGCCTGTGACGACGCCGTCGCCCGCGATCTTGGTTTTCTCCATGCCGAAGTCGGTTGAGCGGTGCTCGACATACATGTCGAACTCCTCGAACGAACCCTCGTCGAGGAAGACGTCGATGCGCTCGCGGGCGGTGAGCTTGCCCTTCTTGTGCTGGGCCTCGATCCGTTGCTTGCCGCCGCCCATCCGGGCGATCTCGCGGCGGCGCTCGAGTTCCTTCAGCACGTCCTTCATCGCTGCCCCCACAATAGAAAGGTGGTTTGTGGTAATCGTGAGGGCAGCGCAGCGCAAGCGTCGCTTTTCGATCGGCGTTTTGTTGCGCTGCAACATCCACCCTTGCATTTTGCGGCGGACTCGGCCATATGCGGTCGCATAGGCGCTTGGGCCGAACTTCGGCTTTCTCCACTAATTGAGACTGGTTGCGTCTGTTTTCCCTCTTTCCGGTGGGCCCTCCCGTCGATCGGCAAGCTGGCGAAAGAGCCCCGGGGCATGACGCCTGCGGGCACGACAGCGCAGCCGCGCGGACGCTCCCCGTCCGCCGCCTTGTCGTTTCCTGAAAATTTTTCGACGGCAGGTTGCGCCCTGCCGCCATGATGTTTGCGGCTACAGGGCCGCGTGAAAGAAGACTATTTTGACCAATGAAAATCAGGCGGACCAGAACGGTTTCGCTACCCTTGGAATCACCGGCGCGCTGCTCAAGGC
>NZ_RZST01000137.1:0-14080 GCF_003997575.1 Mesorhizobium sp. M1A.F.Ca.IN.022.07.1.1 | reverse complement strand
CTGTAATTCAGCTTGAGGTTCGACAGCACCTCGTCGTGAAAGCCGGTCAGCGACTTCACGTCGGCGCTGACCGAGATCGCGTCGGCGCCGGCGCCTTTTGTGGCTGTATCGACGTCTGAGGTGAACTGTTTGATCAGCGAGCGGGCGTCGAGAGAGTCGCCGCTGACGTTGACCGCATAGCTTTTGCCCGACCGTTTGACCGAGACCGCGACGTCGTCTCCTCTGTTGAGCGCGACCTTGCTGAACCGGGCCGAGGACAGCGCCCCGTTGACCAGTGTCACATCGCCGTCGATCGAAAAGCTCTTCCCATCGAGATCGAAGTCGGACAGCGTGGTCGTGCTGCCGGACTTTGCCATCGTGAAGGTGACCTTGGCCGGAATGCCGGCACCCTTGCTCCATCCTGCCCAGGGGATGTCGAGCCTTGCGTTGGTCAGGTCGGCCGACACGTTCTGGACGCCCTCGCCGCTCATGTCGATCGCCACCTTGATGGTTCCGGAAAGCAGCGGCGACAGGCCGGGCATTGCTGCAGCGCGCGTCTTGTCGTCGATCACCAGCGCGACCTTACGGCTGCGCGGCGGGCCGCTGTCCTCGAGCGGCTCGACCAGGTCGAGCTCGGCTGGAATGCCGTTCAGCTTCGCCTTCGCCGATATCACCGCACGGTCGGGGCTCACGGTGATCGACCCGTCGGCCTCGGTCACCATCTGGTCCTCGAACGGCTTGGCTAAGGAAAGATCCTGGTAGTCCAGCGCCACCAGCCAGTCGAGCCTCGAGGTATCGACGCCGGAAGTCAGCGGAATGTCGGCCCGCACATGCCCGGTGACGGTGCCGCTCAAATCCTCAGGCGCAAGCCCGACATGGCGCATGGCGTTGATCGGCTCAAAGGAGGCGAGTTCGGCGATCGCCGTGGCTTCGCCAGCGACATCGATGTCGAGAGAGCCGATCACGGGCGAAACATTCGCCTGCTTGATCGTCAGTGTGCCCCCGCTTGCCGCCACGGTGCGGCCGCTCGGCAAAAAAACGCTGCCCGAGGACAGCGTGATATCGACATCGTTGCCGTGGAAGGCAACGACACCGACCGCATCGCGGATCGGCGGAATGCGCCCCGCGGTATCGAAGCGCGAGCCCTCGACCTGGAAGCGGCCGAACACCTCGTCGCCGGAAAGCGGAACGCCGTTGCCGAGCCGCCCAGGAACGACCTGGAACTGCAGGTTGGCGTCGACCACACGGCCGCCGAACAGGTTGTCTAGCACCCAAAGCCGCGCGTTGCGGGCGGAGAACCAGGGCCACAATTGCTTCACATGCGAAACCGGCATGTCGTGTACATTGAGCGACAGCGACACACCCGGCGGGCCATTGTCGATGAAGGCGAGCGACGCCGTGCCCAGCACGTCGCTCGAACCCCCGGAGCGGACGCCGATCTGCTCGGCGACGAGCTTGCGGCTCTTGGTCTGGTAGACGCCGGCGACCCGGGCAAGAAACTGAAGCGCCGGCTCCGGCGATTCCGAAGGCGCGAGCGTCGAGCCGTCGCTGACAAGGTCATAGCGGTAGGACGGCTCCTCGCCCGCGGCTGCCGGTTTCGGCCCGACCGAGCCTGAGAAATCGAATGTCGAGCGGCCGGTCCTGATCAGCAATTTGTCGACCGAGACCTTGTTTGATCCCGCGACCAATGTCGCCCTGGCATCGACGTCGGCTGGCAGCAGCCCGCGCGAGCCGAGATCGAGCACCGAGCCGCCGAGCGACAGCGACGCCGTCAGCCGCGACGGCGTGTCGCCGGACGCCTCGACGCCCGAAAGCTTCAGCGCAACAGAACCAAGCTTGCCGCCCTGGGCGGCGAAGTTCCCGCCGCTGGAGCTTCCCTGAGCGGGCGTTACGCCGACGTCCGCTATCGCGACGGCGGCGTCCAGCGATGCGATCCGCCTGGCGCTCGGATCGCGCGCCGCGGAGGCGCTCAGGCTTACATGCCGGCCGTCGACATCGGCTTTTGAAGACAGTTCCATGCTGCCTGTGCCCGTCTGCCCAACCGTGGCCTGGGCGACGGTCAGACGCCTGACCGATCCGCCCGGCGGCAATTCGAACTCGACGTTGCGGAGGTCGATCTGGCGCATCGATTCCGCGCGCACCGCATCCAGCGCCGCGTTGACGCCGCCAAACACCGCCGCCGATACTTTCTCCGGATCGACCAGGCCATCCTCGTTGCGCAAAGCCGCAGTCCAATCACCGCTCCCGGACGGCATGGCGGCGACCATGATGCGAGCGTCGGAGAAGCGGGCGCTGGTGAGCTTGACCTCGCCGGATAGCAGCGGCAGCAGGCGCATGCCGAAGCGGACGCGCCCGACATCGGCCATCGGCTTGCCGTCGGCCGTCTTCAAGCTGACGTCGCTGACCTGCAGAGCGACGAAGCTCGACCCATCGAGCGTCAACCGCGCCGGCCCAACGGTGACGTTGAGATCGACGCCTGCGAGCTTCTCGATGGCCGTCTCGGCTTCGGCGCGAAGTCGCTCGGTGCCGATGCCTGACGTGCCAAGCACATAGACGCCAATTGCCGCCAGAAGCACCAACGCGCAGAGCCCGGCGAACACCCGACCGAGGATGCGGAAGCGCCGGCGCACCGAAGCACGGCCGAGCGGCGGCACGCTGCAAGCGGACGGAAAAGCTCCCAGGTCGGTGATCTCGTCCCGCCTGAACCTGATCTTCTCGTGCTGCGGTTGCTCCTGATCCAAGCAATATTCCGTTGTAAACGTACTCGTCGTGGACGAATCCCCGCCTCACGTTATATCGATGCTCGATCCGCGCGTAACCGCAAACAAGGGCATCGACATGGCTGAACTCGACGTGGGCGACGTTGCGCCGCAATTCGATCTTCCGCGCGACGGCGGCGGCTCCCTCAGCCTCGCCGCGATCCGGGGAAAACCTGTCGTACTCTACTTTTATCCGCAGGACGACACCACAAGCTGCACCAACGAGGCGATCGGCTTCTCGCAGCTGAAGCCGGAATTCGAGAAGGCCGGCGCCGTGGTCATCGGGCTGTCCCCCGATAGCGTCAAGAAACACGACAAATTCAAGGCGAAATACGATCTCACCCTCGATCTCGTCGCCGACGAGCAGCGCAAGGCGATCGAGGCCTATCATCTGTGGGTCGAGAAGACGATGTACGGCCGCAAGTACATGGGTGTCGAGCGCGCCACCTTCCTGATCGGCCAGGACGGACGCATCGCCCGCATCTGGCGCAAGGTGCGCGTCAAGGGCCATGCCGAAGAGGTGCTGGAGGCGGTGCGCGCGCTCTGAAGCGGGGCAGACCCAAAGCTTCCGCGATTTGCTGGCCTCCTTCCCTGCAACCTGCCACCCGCGCTGCGGGAATTGGTTAAGCCGACATCGCGGCCAGCAAAGCTTTGTTAACCCTAATAATGTGTAATCGAGCTGTCGTTGGAGTCGTAACGAAAGCTTGGTCCCGTGAATCCAAACGGTCAGTCAGCGGTCTTCGGCAGGCGCAAGGAGCCCCATACGGTCATTATCGCGCGGGGGAACGAGATCCGGCATTTCACCATCCGTCCGTGGCTTGCCGCCTTCGTCGGGTCGGCGCTGGCGGCGATCGCCATCGGCTATCTGCTCGCCACCTCCTACCTGGTGCTGCGCGATGACCTGATCGGCGCCACCACGGCCAGGCAGGTGCGCATGCAGCAGGCCTATGAGGATCGCATCTCCGCGCTTCGCGCCCAGGTCGATCGCATCACCAGCCGCCAGCTTCTCGACCAGCAGCTCATGGAGACCAAGGTCAGCGAGTTGCTGGCCAGGCAGACCCAGCTCAGCCAGCGCCACGGCCGGCTCGGGCCGATCCTCGAACGCGCCGAGAGCGAGGTCGGCGATGTGCCCGCCGCAGCCAATGCCACCGCGACTAAACCCGACGAGCGCGCCGAGATCACCGGCGGTCTTTCGCAGGTCCCGACCTACTCCGTCGCGTCGTTGGGCGCCGGCGACACGAGGCCATTCTCCCTGTGGTCGACACGCTCCGACCCGCTAGACAACGAAACGGCGGCGGATCGTGCCGACAAGCTCTTCGTGTCGATCAACGCTTCGCTCAAGGCCATCGAGAACCAGCAGCTCACCCGTATCACCACGCTTGCGGATAATGCCTACCGCAACGCCGACGCGATCTCGCAGGCGCTGCAAGCCGCCGGGCTGCCGGCCGACACGGAGCTCGACAAGAACGATGTCGGCGGACCGCTGGTGCCGCTCAATTCTTCGATGATCTTCGACAGCAAAGTCAAAGAGCTGGATGAAGCTCTTGATGCGCTGGATCAAGTCAAGAAAGAGGCGCGCAAGCTGCCGCTCAGCAATCCCGCGCCGGGCCATACTGTGACCAGCCCGTTCGGGGTGCGCACCGACCCGATCCTCGGCACGGCCGCCCTGCATACGGGAATGGATTTCAGGGCGCCGATCGGCATGCCGGCGAAGGTCACCGCTGCCGGGATCGTCACCAAGGCCGGCTGGAACGGCGGCTACGGCCGCATGGTCGAGGTCGACCACGGCAACGGCTTTGCGACGCGCTATGGCCACCTCAGCGAGATCGACGTGACGGTTGGCCAGAAGCTCGCCGCCGGCGACGTGATCGGCAAGACCGGCAGCAGCGGCCGCTCGACCGGTCCGCATCTCCACTACGAAGTGCGCCACAACGGCGAGGCGGTCGATCCGCTGCGCTTCCTCGCCGTCGGCAAGAAGGTCGCGCAGTACCTTTAGCGCACGCCTCGCGGCCGACCCGAGGTCCCTCCAGATTTATCCACCGTTTTGCTTGGCAGCGCTCGCTTTGGATTGACTCAATCGAAGTTGTAGGATGATATACATCACCCTATCGCCTCATCGATTGCGCCGCTGATGACCATTCGCAGCCTCTCACCGCAAATCCTCAGCGTCCTCGAAGACGCAGTGGGGCCGAGCGGTCTCACCGCCGACACTGCCGGAATGGCGAAGTATCTCGGCGATTGGGCCGGCGACTATCGAGGCAGCGCGCTGGCCGTGCTGCGCCCCGCGTCGGTGGCGGAGGTGCAGGCGCTGATGCGTCTGTGCGGCGAGTTGGGGCTCGGCGTCATTCCACAGGGCGGCAACACCGGCTTGGTTTCGGGCGCCATCGATGACACCAGCGCCGGCGTTATAGTCGTCAGCCTGGAGCGGCTGAACGCCATCCGCCGGATCGATCGCGCGAACTTCACACTTCAGGCGGACGCAGGCTGCGTGCTGCAGACGATCAAAGAGGCAAGCGAGGCCGAAGATTGCCTGTTCCCACTGGCGCTCGGCGCACAAGGCAGTTGCCAGATCGGCGGCAATGCCGCGACCAATGCCGGCGGCGTCAACGTGCTGCGCTACGGCATGGCGCGCGACCTGATCCTGGGGCTGGAGGTTGTTCTGGCCGATGGCGAGCTGTGGAACGGCTTTTCCGGGCTGCGCAAGAACAACAGCGGTTATGACCTGAAGCAGCTGTTCATCGGCTCCGAGGGCACGCTCGGCATCATTACCGGTGTGGAGGTCAAGCTGTTCCCGAAGCCTGCCCGTGTCGAGACCGCCTATCTCGGCCTCATCTCGTTCGAAGCGGCCATCGGCCTCTTCAACCGAGCACGACGCGCCTGCTCCGATCTGATTTCCGCCTTCGAGATCATCGGCTCGGAATGCATCGATTTGGCCCGGCTGGTCGATCCTGGAATGACGGCGCCTGTCGCAGCACCCGTCCATGCGCTGATCGAATTGTCCTCCGGACCGACCATCGACCTCAACGGCGTGCTCGCCAGTTTTCTAACCGATGCGCTCGAAGGCGGCCTGGTAGCCGACGCAGTCCTCGCGACCAGCAACGCGCAGGCTAAGGCCTTCTGGGCGATCCGCGAGGGACTGGTCGAGGGCCAGGCGAAGCGCGGCTACCACGTGCGCACCGATCTCTCGGTGCGCATTTCCGATATCCCTGCCCTTGTCGAGCGCGCCCGCCGCTTCGTCGCCACCGAACATCCGGGCTGGATTGCACTGGCCTATGGCCATGCCGGCGACGGCAACATCCATTTCAATGTGCTGCCGCCGCTCGATCTCGCTGATGGCGAAGCCCGGGCGCGCGGCGAGGAAATCACGGCGGGACTCTACGACATCGCCGTCAGGCTCGGCGGCTCGATCAGCGCCGAGCACGGCATCGGCCGCAGCCGTGCCCGAGAATTCTGGGCCGGGCTTTCGCCGGCGCATCGCCGCATGGCTGCCGCGCTGAAGACTGCGCTCGACCCTAAAGGGGTGATGAACCCCGGCTGCCTGCTGCCCTCGACGGAGCGTTTTTTATGAAGCAGAGACTGGCCGCCATCGGCACCGTCGAGACCCTGCCGCACCGGGTCGCGGCCTTCCTCAGCCGCGAGATCGAATCCGGCGAGTTGAATCCCGGCGCGCGGCTGCCGACCGAGCAGGAGCTTTCCGAGAAGTTCGGCGTCAGCCGCAATGTGGTGCGCGAGGCGATTGCCCAGTTGAGGGCGGACGGCATGATCGAGGCGCGGCAAGGCATCGGCGCCTTCGTGCTGGCGCCCCAGCAAAGGGCGGCGATCCGCATCGACCGCGAGGCGCTCAAGGACACCCACAATATGGAGCGGCTGTTCGAGCTGCGTTGCATCCTCGAGGCCGAGTCGGCGGCGCTCGCCGCGGCGCGGCGCGGGCAGGAGCATCTCGATTCGATCAAGGCGGCGCTCGACCGCATGGGCGGCGAGGAGCGCTGGGAAGAAGGCAGCATCGACGCCGACCTGCTATTCCACCGCGAGATCGCGCGGGCGACCGGCAACAGCTACATCCACACCTTCATCTCTTTTGTCTGCGAGCAGATCCGCCAGTCGATCCACTATGCCCGCGTAACCAACCCGCTGCACGATCTCGTCGAGAGCAATGTCGGCGAACATGTGCGCATCTATGAGGCGCTAGTGGCGGGCGATCCGGCGGCGGCAGAAGCAGCAATGCGTACGCACATCATCGGCGCTGCGAACCGCGTCGGCGTGAAGCTGCCACTCTCCAAGACCGGCGGGACGAAATAATCATGCCGGCCAACCTCACCCGCATCTCCGACGTCTGCCTGCTGGTGGAAAATATCGAGCGTACGGTCGACTTCTATGTCGGGAAACTCGGCTTCCGGCTGCGTCGGCGTGCCGAAGGCTTTGCCGATTTCCATGGCGAGGGCGTGACGCTCGCCGCCTGGGAGCTCGACCACATCAACCGACACACCGGCGTCTCGAACCAGAGATCGCCGCGCCAAGCGCACAAGGTTTGCGTCGCCGTCCAGCTCGGATCGCCGGCCGAGATCGACCGGCTGCACGGCGAATTGAGCGCCAAGGGCGTGCCCTTCTATGGACCGCCCGAAAACTACGTCTGGAATGCGCGCTGCGCCTATTTCACCGATCCGGACGACACGCTTTGGGAGCTTTACGCCTGGCTCGACGGCGGCCCTGGCGACTACCACGACCAACAGCCGTAGCGACGCCGCGCCGAGGGAGCGGCGCTTGGAAAGAAGAGACAAGAAGTCTGCAACAGGAGCGAAAAATGAGTGGGAGCCAAGACTACGAATTGAACCGCCGCGCTTTCGTGAAGGGCGGCCTCGCAGCGGTCGCAGCCGCGTCAGCCGGTATGCAATTGGTGTTGACGCCGGGCGCCAGGGCCGCCGGCAAGGTCGTCATCCAGTATGACTGGCTGATGTCCAATGGCCAGATCGGTGACATCGCGGCCGTCGCCAACGGCTATTTCAAGGATGCCGGGCTCAAGGTGGAGTTCAGCCCTGGCGGCCCCAATGCCTCGACCGTGCCGCCGGTGATCTCCGGCGCCGCGCAGCTCGGCCAGTTCTCGGAAACGCCGCAGCTTTATGCGGCGCGCGCCAGCGGCGTGCCGATCAGAATCATCGCCTGCGGCTTCCGCACCGGCCCCTATGCGCTGACCTCGAAACCGGGAAAGCCAATCCGCAATGTTGCCGACCTCAAGGGCAAGAAGATCGGCATCCAGCCGACCGCGCGCTTCGTCATCGATGAGATCCTGGCCAAGAACGGTATCGACCCCTCGGAAGTCACCATCGTCAATGTCGGCTTCGACAAGGCGCCTCTGGTGCGCGGCGACGTCGACGCCATCGGCGGCTGGATCACCAACACCCAGGCGCTGAGCGTGGTCGGCGAGGACCGCATCGATCTCCTGGTGCGCGACCTCGGCCTCGCTTCCTACGCCGACGTCTATTTCGCGACCGACGCGGCGATCGAGAAGGACCCCGACACACTGGCGAAGTTCGTCGGCGCGGTCGGCAAGGGCTGGGGCTGGGTTCACGCCAACCCCCAGGAAGCGGTGAAGAAGATGGTCGCCGCGTATCCGGAGATGGATCTCGGCTGGGAAGAGAAGACCGTCAACCTGGTTCTGAAACTCTCCTTCGACGGCGCGACCGCCAAAGATGGCTGGGGCACGTTCGACCCTGCCTCCATCGAGGAGCAATTGACGCTGCTCGACAAGGTCGGCCAGTACCCGAACGGACGCCCGGCCGCCAAAGATGTCTACACCACGAAGATCCTGGAGCTTTCGGCCGCGGGCCGGCCCAAGCTCGATGCGCCCGCGGCCTGATGCCGAACGCGATCGAAGCGCAAAAGCTCGATGTCGGCTATGGCGGCCGGCAGAAGGCCGTCAAAGTGCTGTCCGGCCTCGACCTCACGGTCGCGGCCGGCTCCTTCCTGTCGATCCTCGGCCCGTCGGGCTGCGGCAAGTCGACCTTACTTCGCGTGGTGGCGGACCTGCTCGACCCGCTGGACGGCACGATCAGCGTGCTTGGGGCCACACCGCACGCGGTGCGCTCGCGCCGCGACGTCGGCTTCGTCTTCCAGGATTCCACCCTGCTGCCCTGGCGCACGGTGCGCGACAATGTGCGCCTGCCGCTCGGCGTCGGCCAGCGCAGCCTCACAC
Source organism: Mesorhizobium sp. M1A.F.Ca.IN.022.07.1.1 (assembly GCF_003997575.1). Classification (NCBI taxonomy): domain Bacteria; kingdom Pseudomonadati; phylum Pseudomonadota; class Alphaproteobacteria; order Hyphomicrobiales; family Phyllobacteriaceae; genus Mesorhizobium; species Mesorhizobium sp. M1A.F.Ca.IN.022.07.1.1. Next base: position 5,152 of record NZ_RZST01000137.1, on the reverse strand, counting down.
GCAAGATCGATGACCGCAGCAGCGAACTGCTGGAGCTGATGGGGCTTGGCGGACTCGGTGAACGCCTGCCGCATCAGCTTTCGGGAGGCCAGCGCCAGCGCGTCGCCATCGCGCGCGCCCTGCTTGGCGAGCCCAGGCTGCTTCTGATGGACGAGCCGTTCGGCGCGCTGGACGAGATCACGCGCGATCGCCTCAACGACGAATTGCTGACGCTCTGGCGGCGCACCGGCACAACGATCCTTTTCGTCACCCATTCGATCGCCGAAGCCGCCTATCTCGGCGAGCGCGTCATTGTGCTGGCTGCCAATCCGGGACGGGTGGTGAAGGACCTCGACCTGCGGCCCTTCAAGCAGGAAGGCAACCGCTGCAAGCGCGAGGATGCGGCGATCGTCGGCGCCATGGCCGAGTTGCGTGCAGCGCTGGAGCGCGCATCGTGAGACCGGCGCCGCTTGCCCCGCAAATGGCGATTGCGCTTCCGGTTCTGGGCGCGGCGTCGATCCTGATTGCCTGGCAGTATCTCCTGCCGCTGCTCGGCGTGCCGGCCTACATCGTGCCGACGCCGACGGCGATCTTCGGCGTCTTCCAGAAGAATTTCGCCCTGCTCATCGACAACCTCAGACCGACGCTGATCGAGGCGCTGGCGGGCTTCGTCATCGGCAATCTCGCCGCCGTGCTGCTTGCCGTGGTGTTCGTGCACAGCCGCATCCTGCAGGCCGCCTATTTCCCGATCGTGCTGTTCTTCAACACCATTCCGATCCTGGCGCTGTCGCCGATCATCATCCTGATCTTCGGCCTCGGCATGACGCCAAAGATCGTCATCGCCGCCGTGATCTGCTTCTTCCCGACCCTGGTGAACATGATCCGGGGCCTGGATTCGGCAAGCGACAACGAACACGAGCTGTTCCGCGTGCTGTCGGCGACACGCTCGGAGATCTTCTGGGCTCTGCGCCTGCCCCGCGCCTTGCCGATGCTGTTCTCCTCGCTGCGCATCGCCTCGTCCACTGCGATAATCGGCGCCATCGTCGGCGAATGGATCGGCTCGGACAAAGGCCTCGGCGCGCTGATCATCCAGGCGACGTTCAACTATCAATCCGACCGGCTCTACGCCGCGATCGTGCTGTCCTCGTCGCTGTCGATCGCGCTTTTCTGCATCGTCGTGCTGATCGAGCGTCGCGTCATCAGATACTAGCTTTCCGCACACTGCCCGGGTCGCAAGCGTCGGGGCCGCAGGGAAACTTGCTCCGGTCGGGAAACCGGGCAATTATTTTTGAATTCCATTTGACTGAATAAATCTTCTCTGCGAACCTTGAAGCCGTCAGGAGCGCAAGCCATGGCGTTGCGGGGAACCAATCAGGAGTTCGGGCGGCCGTACAACCGGCGCATCGTGCTCGAATCCATCCGCCGCTTCGGTCCGATCGCCCGCGGCGACATCGCGCAGCACGTCGGGCTCACCGTTCAGACGGTCTCGACTATCGTGCGCGAGTTGGAGGAACAGGGTTACATACTGTCGGTCCGCGAGGAACCGAAGGGCCGCGGCCAGCCGCCGGCCACGCTGCGCATCAACCCGGAAGGCGGCTATGCCGTCGGCATCCACCTCACCCCACTGGGGATAGACGCCGCACTCATCAACCTGAGCGGCGACGTGATCGAGAGCGTCCATCGCGAAGCGCCGAGCCCGACACCCGATCTCGCCTTCGAGGCGATCGGCGCCATGGTTGCCGATCTGACCGGGCGCCGCGCCGGAGGACGGGTCATCGGCGTCGGCATGGCGCTTCCCGGCCCGTTCGGCGTCGAGTCCATGAGCTTCGTCGGACCGACCACAATGGCGGGCTGGAAAGGCGTGCCGCTGCGCGAGCGCCTTGCCGCCGCGACCGGCCTGCCAGCCTTCTTCGAGACCGATATGGCGGCGGCGGCCATGGGGGAACGCCTCTACGGCCTCGGCCTCCAGCGATCCGACTACTACTATCTCTATTTCAGCGTCGGGCTTGGCGGCGCCATGGTGCATGACGGCGGCGTGCTGCGCGGGGCCTGGGGCAATGCCGGCGAGATCGGACACATCCCCGTCGTTCCGGAAGGCGAGCTTTGCCCCTGCGGCAACCGGGGCTGCCTCGAACGCTATCTGTCGCTCGAGGCGCGCGGCCGCTGGAACGGCAACGACGCCGGATGGGTGGCCGAAGTCGCTCCGATCTTCCGCAACGCCGTCGCAGTCATCGAGAACCTTTTCGACCCCGAGACGATCGTGCTTGGGGGCCTCGCCTCGCCTCAGTTGCTCGAACGCCTGGCTGCATTGGCGGAGCCGCTGCACAATTCGGTTTCGGCTCGCAAGGATCGCGCCGCGCCGCGCATCCTCGTGGCGCAGGGCGGGCAGCATGCCGTGTTGCGCGGCGCCGCGGCACTTGCCGTTTCCGGCGTGCTTTCGCCGCGCTTCGGCCAGATCTTCACCGCCAAGCGGCAGCGCGAAGGCGACCTTCTGAACGGCGGAGACATCGCGGCATGAGCGAACCCCTGCTGGTCCTTGACAACGTCACCAAGAATTACGGCGCCATCCGGGCGCTGAGGGGCATCAGCTTCTCGATCGCGCGCGGCGAGGTGGTGGCGCTGCTCGGCGACAACGGCGCCGGCAAGTCGACGCTGGTCAAGATCATTGCCGGCGGACTCGAGCCGACCTCGGGTCGCATGCTGTTCGAAGGCAAGGAGTTCCTCGCCAAAACCCCCGCCGAGGCCAAGGCCGCCGGCATCGAGACCGTCTACCAGGACCTCTCGCTCTGCACCAATGTCGACGTGGTGGCCAACTTCTTCATGGGCCGCGAGATCACCCGCAAGGTGCTGGGCGTTCCGGTGCTCGACGAGCGCGCCATGGAGTCAGTAGTGGCGAAGGCGCTGGCCAATGCCGGCACCCGCATTCCCTCGCTGCGCACCAAGGTCGAGCACCTCTCGGGCGGCCAGCGGCAGGCGATCGAGCTCAACCGTTTCGTTCATTGGGGCGGCAAGCTGGTGCTGCTCGACGAGCCCTTCGCCGCGCTCGGCGTCGAGCAGACGCGCCGCGGCCTCGACATGATCCGCAAGGTGGCGAGCCAAGGCATCGGCGTCGTCATCATCACCCACATCATGCAGCAGGCCTTCCAGGTCGCCGACCGGATCGTGGTGATCCGCCAGGGCGTCGTGGCGGGCGACGTTGCCCGCAACAAGACAAGTCCCGATGCGGTGATCAACATGATCACCGGGGAAACGCTCGCCGGTGCCGGACCGGCGGGCTGAGGGACAAATGAGGGGTCCGGCGAAAAGAGGAGCGAACGACATGAAGCGAATGCTACTTTCTGTCTTCGGTATCCTGGCCCTGGCCATTGCCACGCTCACGCCGGCATTCGCCCAGTCCAAGGGTACCGTCTACTACCTGGTGCCGACCTTGCTCGACGAATTCCAGACCGGCTCGGTGAGCGCGCTGGAACTGTTTCTGAAACAGGTCGGCTACGAGATGAAGACGCTGAACGCCGACAACAAAACCGACGCTCAGCAATCGCAGATGAACGACGTGATTGCGCTTAAGCCGAAGGCGATCATCCTCGCCGCGGTCGATTTCAATGCGTTGAAGCCATCCGTTGAAGCCGCCCGCGCGGCCGGCATCCCTGTGGTCGAGTTCGACCGCCAAATCACCGCCACGCCGTCCGACTTCACATCGGTCGCCGGCACGGTCGAGATCGGCCACATTGCGGCGGAGCAGGCCGAAGCGCTGCTGAAGGCCAAGCATGGCTCGGTCAAGGGCAAGATCCTGCAGGTGCTCGGCGATCCCGGCGATCCCTACACGCTCGACATCCAGAAGGGTTTCGAGGAGAAGATGAAGGCGTTTCCGGACGTCAAGATCATCTCGCTGCCCGCCATGCAGTGGGAGGCGAGCAACGCCGGCACCATCGTCGCCGACCAGATCTTGGCCAATCCCGACATCGACCTGATCTTCAGCCACGCTGCGCATCTTTCGGTCGCGGGCGTTGCCTCGCTGGAGGCCGCCGGTAAGAAGCCGGGCGATGTGATGATGATGAGCTCGAACGGCGCGCCGGTCGGCCTCGACCTGATCCGCAAGGGTTGGCTCAACGTCGAAGTCGAACAGCCGCTCTACGCCCAGGCCGCGGCCGTCGCCATGTTCATGGACAAGGTCGTCAACAAGCAGGAGATCAAGCCCGGCGAATATGACGTGCTCGGCCTGAAGTCGGTGGTGACCAAGGAAGCCTGGGGCCCGAACATCAAGATCCCAGGCGCGGCGATAACCAAGGAGAATGTCGACAACCCCGCTTTCTGGGGCAACCTGAAGCCGCCGACGGATACCGTTAAGCCCGTCGAGTAGGCCTTTTGCATCGAGCTCCGGGCCTCCCGGCCCGGAGCCTCGCGGGCCCGCCCCGCGGCAGCCGCATATTCAAATTCGACGCTAACCGGATCGGCCGATGAGCCCACGCACCCGCCACAGTCTCGAGCTTGTGCTCGACAATCTCGTCTGGTTCATGCTGGTCTTCGTGCTGGCCGTGTTCTCGACCCTCATTCCGAACTTCTTCCAGCTCGGCATCTTCGCCAACATCGTCGAGGCATCGAGCGTGCTGGGCGTCATGTCGATCGGCCTGGCGCTGGTCATCATTGCCGGTCACATGGACCTGTCGGTTGAATCGGTCGCGGCGCTCAGCGCCATGGCGGTCGGCATCATGTTCTGCTCGTCAGGCATCGGCCTCGGCCTGCAGTTGCATCCGGACTGGCTGATGGTGCCGGTCTCGCTCGCCGTAGCCCTGGCGGTGGGAGCCCTTATCGGCGTCATCAACGGTTTCCTCATCGTCAGACTGCGGATGGGCGCCTTCATCATCACGCTTGCCTCCTATATCTGGGTGCGCGGCCTCGTGCTTGTCGTTTCCGGCGGACGCTCGGCGCAGGATCTGGCGCCGGCCATCCGCTGGTTCGGTATCCAGCGGCTCGCCGGCCTGCCGCTCACCGCCTGGATCGCTGTCGGCTGCTTCGTCGTCTTCTCGCTGATTCTCGCCAAGACGCCGTTCGGCCGGCATCTGGTGATGATCGGTGGCAACGAGACCGCGACCTTCCGTGCCGGCATCCGCGTCAACCGCAACCTGATCATCGCCTTCGTCCTTTCCGGCGCCATCGCCGGCCTCGCCGGCCG
>NZ_RZST01000136.1:0-14092 GCF_003997575.1 Mesorhizobium sp. M1A.F.Ca.IN.022.07.1.1 | reverse complement strand
CAAGAAGAACTGGCTGCTTTTCAAGGAGCGCGATCTCGCCTCCGACTCCGAGCTCGACATTCTCGAAGCGCGGCCGGAAAGCGTCAAGTCGGGCCGGCGCATCGAGGAACTGGCAGCGCCGAGAAAGCCGCAGCGCCTGCCGCCGAAACCTGGCTCGCTGAAACCCGGCGCGCTGCCCGGCGCGGTCAAGGCAGACCCGCCAAGCCGCATCGAGCCTCAGCTCGCCGCGCAGGTGAGCGAGCCGCCCGGCGGCGAGGACACCGGCACGCTCTGGCTGCATGAGATCAAGTTCGACGGCTACCGCACCATGGCGCATGTCGTGGACGGGAATGTGCGGCTGATCACCCGCGGCGGCCTCGACTGGACCAAGCGCTATGGCGATCTCCCGCAAGCCTTTTCGCGCCTGCCGGTCAGCCGGGCGATCATCGACGGCGAGATCATGGTGCTGGACGACAAGGGCATCTCGCGCTTCGCGCTGCTGCAGGACGCGCTGGCCCAGGGCGCCGGCTCGAAGCTGCATTTCTACGCCTTCGATCTCCTGCATCTCGATGGCTGGGACCTGCGCAGGGCGCCGCTGCAGAAGCGTAAGGCGCTGCTTGCCGAACTGCTCGCCGGCCAGGCGGCAAACTCCGCCATCCAGTACAGCGACCACGTCGAGGGCGATGGCCGCGGGCTTTACGACCAGGCCTCGGACCTTGGGCTGGAAGGCGTCGTCTCCAAGCGCGCCGATGCCATCTACATGAGCGGCCGAACCAAGAGCTGGACCAAGGTCAAGGCGCAAAAGACGGATGATTTCGTCATCGCCGGCTACACCGTCTCCGACCGGGCGGAAGGGCTTGCGGCGCTAGGCATGGCCGAGTTCGTCGACGGCGAATTGCACTATCGCGGCAAGGTCGGCACCGGCTTCGACCGCGGCATGGCGACCGACCTGCTGACCCGGCTGGAGCGGCTGACCGTCGGCGCCACGCCGCCCGAAGGGGTGCCGCGCGATATCATGCGCGAGATGCATTGGGTGAAGCCGCTGCTGTCGGCACGCGTGCGTTATTCGAACCGTACCGCCGACAATGCGATCCGCCACGGCGTCTTCCGCGGCCTGCGCGATGTCGGCGGCCTGACCACGCCGGTTGCGGTCAAGCGCAAGCGGCTGATCGCCGAGTCCGACCTCGCCACCATCTGGGTCACCAATCCGGAGCGGCGGTTGTTCGGCAAGACCGGGCCGACCAAGCTCGACATTGCCGTCTATTACGCGCTGGTCGGCGATTTCATGCTGCCGCACATCATCGGCCGCCCGGTGTCGCTGGTGCGCTGCCCGACGGGGCGGCCGCAGGACTGCTTCTTCCAGCGCCACGCCTTCACCGGCATGCCGCCTTCGGTGGCGGTGTTCGAGAGCATCAGTTCGGAAGGCGAGCCCAAGACCTACCTCTCGGTCGAGGACGCCAAGGGCTATCTGGCACTGGCGCAGTTCGGCGTCGTCGAGTTCCACACTTGGGGCACGCACCGCACCAAGCTCGACAAGCCCGACCAGATCGTCTTCGACCTCGACCCGGGCGAGGGGATTTCCTGGCGCGAGGTGGTCGAGGCGGCCGTCCACATCAAGGGCGGACTGGAGAGCCTCGGCCTGGTGCCGTTTGCAAAGACGTCCGGCGGCAAGGGCATCCACATCACAGTGCCGGTGACGCGCAAGCAGAACTGGAAGAAACTGCACCAGGCCTCGAGCACCATTTCCACTTTGCTCGCGGCAAGCGCGCCCGACACTTTCGTCACCGTCATGGGCAAGGAAAACCGCAAGAAGCGCATTTTCATCGACTTCCACCGCAACGCCCGCGGCCACACCTCCGCCGCTCCCTATTCGCTGCGCGCCCGCACCAACCTGCCGGCATCGACCCCGATGAGTTGGACCGATCTGGAGGCTATCGACGCGCCCGAGGATCTGAACTACGCCTCGCTGCCGGGACTGTTGGAGACCTCGGGCGATCCCTGGGCGGAGATCGACGAGGCCGCCAGGGATTTGCCGGTGGTTGAGGGAAAGTAAACCGCAGGCGTTGGCGATCCGTCACACCCCCCTCTGTCCTGCCAGCGTTCGGTTTCCATCTCCATCGACGCTTCCTACAATTTGAATTATCCTCCGCGCCAACCGGCCCAAGAACACTTCGTCAGCAATTTGCATGTACCATCAAGGGTCGGTGTAGCATTTCCGGAGCGCCAACCGTCCTTCGGACGAAGCGCCGGAGCATGATCCCGAAAAGTGGGAAACCGGTTTTCGGCAAAGATCAGGCTTCCAAAAAAGTAAAACTGTCAGTGCATGGCCGCGTAGGAGTTCATCATGGCGCCCAGGGCAAGTTGGAAAGGTTACCTCAAGCTCAGCCTCGTCAGCTGTCCGGTCCGGCTTTATCCGGCCACCAGCGCGAGCGAGCGCATCTCGTTCAACCAGCTGCACAAGAAGACCCACAACCGCATCAACATGAAGCCGGTCGATCCCGAACTCGGCCTGGTCGAACGCTCGGACCTGGTCAGGGGCTACGAATATGAGGACAAGCAGTACATCATCATCGATGATGCCGACCTCGACGCGGTCCGGATCGAGTCCAACCACACGATGAACATCGAGGCCTTCGTCGACGAGAATGAGGTCGACGTCATCTACCAGGACTCGCCCTATTACCTTGCCCCGGACGGCGCCATGGCCGAGGAGACCTTCGCGGTGCTGCGCGAAGCGATGCGCAGATCCGGCAAGCTGGCGATTGCCCGCCTTGTCCTTTCCAGCCGCGAGCGCGTGGTGACGATCGGCCCGCGCGAGAACGGCATGTTCGTCTGCACCTTGAGGAACCCCAACGAAGTGCGCGGCACGGCTGAATATTTCGGCAACATCCCGGCCGGCAAGCCGGATCCGGAAATGCTCGATCTCGCCCAGGCGCTGATCAAGCAGAAGGAAACTCATTTCGATCCGAAGAATTACGAGGATCGCTACGAAGTGGCGCTGATGGGGATGATCCGCGAGAAGCTCAAAGGCCACAAGCCGATCATCGCGGCGGCGCCCGAACGCGGCAATGTCATCAACCTGATGGATGCGCTGAAAGCGAGCCTGTCGCAGTCGGCCAAGCCGCCGGCCAAGTCGAAGAGCAAGGCCGAGGAGGCGCCGGCCAAGCCCGCCAAGAAGGCGGCCGCCGGCGGCGGCGCGCCTGAGAACCCGCTGAAAGCGAGCCTGTTGAAAGCCGTCGGCAAGAGCAAGAAGTGACGGGAGGGCCGGTGATCCTCCCCGGCGCCGTGTTCGGCGCCGTCGGCCCGCTGGCCGCGTTTCCGCTCAGGCTCGCCGCGCGCGAGGTCGAGCGCCGCCATGCCGAGTTGAGGCGCGGCGTCACCCGTCGCACCACCCATGTCGTGTTCGGCCGCACGCTGCTGGCCAAGGCGGCCACGGCAAGAACGGGCGATGGCGACATCGAGCGCCGCGTGCAGGCCGAGCGCGAAGCCGGGCGCGAATTGGTCAGCGAAAACGGCTTCCTGCGCTTGCTCGGCTTGTTGAAGGCGCCTCAGGCGTCGTCGCTGTCCCGGCAGTCGCTGATCGACCAGTCGCGGCTTGCCGCCAGCGATCTCGACATGCTGTCGCTGTTCGACGCCTTCGAACATGACGGCGAACCCTATTCCTTCCGCGACCTGATCCTGGCCAGAAAATATGCCGGGTTGATCGCCAGCGGCGCGACATGGGGCGCGATCGCGCGCTCGGTGCATCGCTCCGGTCCGGTCGCCTCGCTCACCGCCAAGTCGCTCAATCTCGGTTCGCAGCATGGCCGGCCGGACGCGATCTATCTCGACGAGGGCCGCAGCGAGCTCGACGGCCAGCTTCTCTTCGACCTCGGCTCACCGGAAGACGACACGCTCGAGGAGCTGTTCGCCGAGGCGGAAGCCGCGGAAGAGGAGGGGCGGCACGACGAGGCCGCAGCGCTCTACCAGCGCTGCATGGCGATCGATCCAAAAGATGCCATCGCCGCCTTCAACCGCGCCAACTGCCTGCGCGGCGTCGGCCGCGCAGCGGAAGCCGCGCATGATTATGCCCGCGCGATAAAGCTCGATCCCGGCTTCGTCGAAGCCTGGTTCAACCTCGCCGGCTTGGTGGGCGACGAAGGCAAGGTCGCGTCGGCGCGGCGGCACCTGCAGAAGGCGATGGCGCTCGACAAGGCCTATGCCGACCCGGTGTTTAACCTGGCCCGGCTTGAGTTCGACGCCGGCAATCTGGCCGAAGCCCGCCGGCTGTGGGCGCGCTATCTGGAGCTCGACGCGGAGTCCGAATGGGCAAGACTGGCGCAGAAGGGAATCCAGTTCGTGGATTTGCACATGACCGGCGAGCGAGATGTTCGCGCCTGAGACGGAGTGCGGCCTTGCCAGGAAGCCCGCCCGATGACCTACTTCCTCTTCGACGGCCCCGACTCCGCCCCTGTCACCGTCCTGCTCGCGCATGGCGCCGGTGCGGCGATGGACTCGGCCTCAATGGCCGTGACAGCGAAGGCTCTCGCCACCGCCGGTTTCCGCGTCGCGCGCTTCGAGTTCCACTACATGGCTGCGCGCCGTTTTGGCCATCGCAAGCCGCCGCCGCGCGCCGAGACGGTGAACCCGGAATATGTCAAGGCGATCGGCGATCTGCGCGCCAAAGGCTTGACCGGCAAGCTCATCATTGGCGGCAAGTCGATGGGCGGGCGCGTCGCCTCGATGGTCGCCGACGAGATGTTTGCCAAGGGCGAGATCGCCGGGCTGGTTTGTCTGGGCTACCCCTTCCATCCGCCCGGAAAGCCGGAGCAACTGCGGACAAAACATCTCGCCGACCTGAAGACGCCGACGCTGATCTTCCAGGGCACCCGCGACGACTTCGGCACCAAGGACGAGGTCGCGACCTACGGCCTTTCCGCGGCAATAGAGATGATCTGGCTGGAGGACGGCGACCACGATCTCAAGCCCCGCAAGGCGGTGTCGGGGTTTTCCGTGGCGGATCACCTGAAGACGGTGGCGGAGACGATAAAAGCTCGGATGGCGCCTCTCGCTTCGTCATCCTAGGGCGAAGCAAGGAGCGAAGCGACGCGGCGCAGACCCTAGGATCCATGCCGTGACGCTAAGGCATTGCAACGGCTCAGAATTTTTGCCCCCGCAGAGTTCCACGGCGATGGTCACGGCATGGATCCTCGGGTCAAGCCCGAGGATGACGAATGAAGAGGCGTCTTCGGCAAATGAAACTCGCCACCTTCAACATCAACAACATCAACAGCCGGCTGGAAAACCTCTTGGCTTGGCTCGTCAAAGCCAAGCCCGACGTCGTCTGCCTGCAGGAACTGAAATCCCGCGACACGCAGTTTCCGCTGACCCGGCTGGCGAAGGCCGGTTATGGCGCGGTGTGGAAGGGCGAGCCGACCTGGAACGGCGTCGCCATCCTGGCTCGCGGCGCCGAGCCGGTGCTGACACGCGACGCGCTGCCCGGCGACGATGCCGACCGCCAGGCGCGCTACATCGAGGCGGCGGTCAACGGCATCGTGATTGCCTGCCTCTACGCGCCGAACGGCAATCCGCAGCCCGGGCCGAAATTCACCTACAAGCTCGCCTGGCACCAGCGCTTCGCGGCGCATGCGAGCGAATTGTTCGACACCGGCCTGCCGGTGGTGCTTGCCGGCGACTTCAACATTGTGCCCGAGCCGCGCGACATCTACGCCACCCGCTCCTATGACGACAACGCGCTGGTGCAGCCTGAAAGCCGCGCCGCCTTTGCGGCGCTGATCGATCAGGGCTGGACGGATGCGCTGCGCAAGGTCTTTCCGAAGGAGGAGAAGCTCTACACGTTCTGGGACTACCGCCGGAACCGCTGGCCGCGCGACGCCGGCTTACGGCTCGACCACATTCTGTTGTCGAAGAAGCTGGTGCGGAAGCTGAAAGGAGCGGGCATCGATCGGGAGGTGCGTGCCGAGGAAAATGCCAGCGACCATGCGCCGGTGTGGGTGGAGTTGGCGACCTGACCTTCTTCCACAACAAAGGGAGAAGATTACGTCAGCGCTGTCCCTCGCAAATAATGTCTGTGCAGCAACGTCGGCTCGCGTTAGCTTTTGCAGGACTACGAGGGGGCGCGGACCTTATGCTTTTCAGCTTGAGTATTTTTCTCCAGCCAACGCTTCCCCGCCGTGGCTGACAACGCCCTCGTTCTCTTCATCTCCGTCCTTGTCATCGCCGGCGCCACTGCCCTCATGGCGCTCGCTTTGCGCTGGCGGCGCAAGCGCCGCAGGGCGCGCGGCAATCCCAATCCGGCCGGCGATTATGCGTCGCGCACCGCCTGGGGTCCGACATCCGGCAAGCTGAACTTCTCATCCTTCGTCTTCATGGATGTCGACGGCGACGGAACCTATGGTCAGGCCGACCGCCCGATGGCCGGCATCATGGTGCGGCTGTTCGACCAGTCCGGCCGCTTCATCGTCGCGGCGCGAAGCAACGCTGCCGGTTTTGCCAACTTCCCGATGTCGTCGAAGCGGCGCAGCGCCGTGATCCGCTCGCCTGGAACCTTTCGCTTTTCGGTCTCCGTGCCGCCCGGCTGGCGCGCCAGCGGCGCCAACGAGAACCAGCCTGTGCGCGTGACGGATGCGCCCGGCTCGCTTGTCGGTTTGGCCGGAGAGGGCCTGCCAGGGCCCGTCGGCCTTACCCCTGCGCGCATGGTGAGCGGCAGGACGCCGGCCGCGGCCACCGCAACCCTATCCGTGATGGGCAACGGCCAGCTGCTCGAAAGCCACCCGCTCGGCGCGGCCACCACCTTCCGCTTCCCGCTCGCCGCCCAGGCCGATCAGGTCGTGATCGCCGGCGGCGGGTTCGACCGGCGCCTCGCGCTGTCGGCCTATCCGGCCGACCTCGGCTTCCTTGCGTCCGGGGCGCTTCAGCCCGATGCGGCGCTCAGCACCATCGGCTTCGACGACATCACCACGCGCGGCCTGAGCAAGATTCCTTCCGGGTACGCCGGGCTCGACTGGTACAATCTCAACGCCATGTCGCGTGACCACACCAGGAACAGCGAAGGCTACGTCAACGGCAACGTCTCGGGCGCCTATATCGCCTATACCAGCAGCGGCCATCCGGCAGAGTTCGGCCGTGCGGCGCCTTTCGGCTTCCATTCGGTGATGCTGAGCGCCGCATGGCTGCGCTCGGAAGGGGAGAGCGCGCTGGTCGAAAGCTGGCTGGGGGACGAGTTGATCGCGCGCGACGAGGTCACGCTGTCGGCGCTGGCGCCGGTTCAATACGCGCCGATGCTGAAGGCGGTGACGCGCGTGCGTCTATCGACCAAACATTACTGGCAGATGGTGTTGGATGATCTCGTGCTGGCGCTCTGATGCATGTCGCCGAAGCGCGGCGGCTTATGAATGGGATATGTCAAAGACGAACTATGTCGCCCAGAGGATGCCGCAGCTTCGGGAGAAGAAGTGCATCAAAACAAGGACTTACAGCGCGTTGCCTGAATTTTGGTGCAACGCGCTGTAATGGTCAGAAGGTGAGCGAAGTGGCGCCGTTGGCGGTGACTGCCGAAAGCCTGCCCTTCTTGACCAGCCTTGGTTTCTCATAGGTTTTCTTCATGGCCGGTTCCGCGAATTTCCTGGATCGCAAGAAGGAGCCAGGGTCGGCAGGCATCAACAGCAGATTGTCCGGCAGATCAGCTCGCCGGGCCGCCGCCATTGATAACAGTAGAAGGACCGCCGGCGACAATTGTCGAAAGCTTGCCTTTGCGGACCAACACAGGCTTCTCGTAAATCTTCTTCATGCTGTGGCTCTCCTGAAAATCCCGGGCGGATAATGTCATAAGAGCGTTTGCTGTCAACCAGCGCGGGTAGTCGAGCTTGTTATTCTTGGGGAGTGTGGCTTTCTGCTCACGGGCCGCTTGTTTATGGAGCGAAAGACATCACGCTTCGGTTCTGAGCATCGGGATATTGGCTGGCCGGCTGAGTAAAGCCGAAATTCGGCCGGCGGCGGGATTGAAGAAGTCGCGCCGCGCCAAAGCACGTTTACCTTTCTTCGTGTGATCTCTTGCACTTAGCCCCGGCGAAAAGCTCGGCTAGAATGGCCGATGCGCCTTCCGCCAGTTGGAGTGGAGGCGCCTGGGGGATGCCGATGAAAAGATCGACCGACAGGCTGTTGGCGCTGGCGATGCTCGTCGTCGGCTTCGCTTGCTTCGCCAAGCTTTATCTGGCGCTGGGGGGCAAGCCCCCGGCCACGACGAGCGCCGGGATCTTCGGCGCGGCGGGCATGCTTTCGATTCTCGCCGGGCTTTCGTTCCTTGCCGGCCTGCTGCCGGGCGCGCCAAGGCATGAGCCTTCGGCGCCGCTGTTCGGCCGCGACGCTGCGACCGTGCCGGCCGGGCGTCCGCGGCTGCGCCGCATCGCGCTTGCCGTGCCGCTCATTGCCCTTGTCGTCATCCTCGCCGACCAGTTCGGCCGGTGGCGGGAAACAGGGGGCGATGCGGCCGCGCCGGCCAGGGAAGTCGCCGTCGCTCCGGCGGAGCCTGGGACCGAGCCAGTGTCGGCGCCTGTCGCGCCGGCGTCGACGACCGCACCGTCCGAGCCGGCGGCCGCTCCGCCGCAGGCCGCCGCACCGGCGCAGCCTGCAACAACGCCGGCCCGGCAGACCGCGCTGGCGCCGGCCACGCCGCCGCAGACGCTGGTGCCGCCTCGGTCACCGCCCCCAGCCCAGCCGACCGCGCCGGAAGGCCACCGCGATGCCGTCGTCTGGCTGGCGGTGTCGGCCGACGGCCACCAGATCATGAGCGCCAGCACCGATCGCATGATCAAGCTCTGGGATATCGACGGCAAGCGGCTGATCCGCGACCTTGGCGTCCACAAGGACATGGCGCGCAGCGCGCTCTTCATGCCCGACGGCAGAAGCGCGCTCACCGCCGGCGACGACGGCGAGATCGTGCTGCGCCAGCTTTCCGATGGCACAGTGCTGCATGTCTTCTCGTCCGGAGCGAACGGCGGCGTCCGGCAACTGAAGATCAGCCCCGACGGCAAGCTCGCCGTCAGCGGCCACGACACCGGTTCCGTCGTCGTCTGGGATTTGCAGAAAGGCACGGTGCTGCATGTCCTGCCGGGCCACGATTGGTCGGTGAGTTCCGTCGCCATCTCGCCAGATGGCGCCAGGGCGCTCACCGGCAGCATCGACGGCGAACTGAAGCTCTGGGACATCCTTGCGGGCAAGCAGCTGCGCAGCTGGCACGGCCACGATCGCGGCGCCTATGGCGCGCTCTTCCTGGCCGACGGCCACCATGCGGTGACCGGCAGTGGCGACTACACGATAAAACTCTGGGACCTCGACACCTTCAAGGAGGTGCGCCGCTTCGACGGCCACTCCGGCACCGTCTATGCGCTCGCCTTATCGGCCGAGGGGAAACGGCTCGGCTCCGCCTCGCTCGACGGCACGGCGCGGATCTGGAATATGGATACGGGCGCCGAGATCGCCGAGTTCGACCCCGGCACCGGGCCGATCTACTCGGTCGCCTTCGCCGCCGACGGCACGCTTTTGACCGGCGGCATCGACCGCACCATTCGCGACTGGCCGGCGGCAGGAGGGGAGGGCACGGTGCTGTTCGCCGGCGCGCCGGAGTGATCGAGATATTCGCAACCACGGATATTCCAGAACGGCTCTGCTTGCGCTACTAATTACTGGTGGTTGCAAGTGGGGCGGGTACTATGAGCAATAACGACGGGTCTCTGGACGCGAATACAACTGTCATCAGTGCGCCTGTGCGGCGCCACGGAAGAATCCTTTTCATAATCCTGGCATTGCTGGCCGCTTATGTGCTGCTTGGACCGTTGAGAAATTACTATGTGCAATGGTCGGCAATAAGGAAAGTACAGGCGGCGCACCTAGCTAAGGATTATGAGGAAGAATTTCGTCAGCTGTCGGTGCTGGCGAGCATGGGCAACCGGGATGCTCAGGGCTATCTCGGCGCAATGTACTGGCGTGGTGACGGAACCGCACAGAACGACGAGCAGGCGGTCTACTGGTGGCGCAAGTCAGCTGACGGCGGAATTGCGGAGGCTGAAGCGTCGCTTAGCCAAGCTTATTCTCTTGGACGTGGTGTCGCGAAGGACGATCAGCTTGCGGCCAGTTTGGCGAGGAAGGCGGCGGATAAGGGCAATGCAAATGGCGAATACCAGCTCGGCGTCCTTTATTTGCAAGGTCAGGGGGTGGTCAAAAGTGCTGAACAGGCGGTCTATTGGTGGCGCAAAGCGGTCGATGCAGGAAGCGTCGAGGCGGCATACAGCCTCGGTCAGGCTTATTATAGCGGTCTGGGCGTCAAGATAGACGACAAAACAGGAGCGATCTGGACTCGCAGGGCGGCCGACAAAGGGCATTCAGAAGCCGCTTATGTCCTCAGCAGGGCGTACAAGTTCGGCTTAGGCGTAGAGAAAGACAGCCAACTCGCCGCCACATGGGCGCGCAAGGCTGCAGATCAGGGAAACGCGGACGGCCAATGGATGCTCGGCGTGCTCTACCATCTGGGTGAGGGCCTGACACAGAACGACAGCCTTGCATTTCAATGGTGGATGAAGGCCGCTGCCGGTGGCGTCATGCAGGCGCAATACAGTGTCGGCACCGCGTATGCTACTGGAAAGGGCGTTGGCAAGGATGATGCCCAGGCACTCCTCTGGATGAGCAGGGCGGCCAACCGGGGGGACGCCTTAGCACAATCAAGCCTGGGTTCGATGTACTGGCTTGGTATGGGCGTACGGCAGGATGATGTTCAAGCCGTTGCCTGGTGGCGCAAAGCTTCGGAGCAAGGCAACGCCGAAGCACAGTTGTTGCTGGGGAATGCGTACTTGAAGGGCAGGGGCGTTGCTCAAAGCAGCCGGGATGGTGCAGCCTGGTGGCTCAAAGCCGCGGACGCAGGCAACGCGGACGCTCAAGGGCAACTCGGCATTCTGTACCACCAAGGCCTCGGCGTTGCTCGGGACGACCGGTTGGCGGTCAAATGGTGGATCAAGGCCGCGGCCAGCGGCGTTGCGGTGGCACAGTACAGTCTCGCGAACGCGTATCGCACGGGAAATGGCATTGCCAGGGACGACGCCCAGGCATTCTACTGGATGAACAAGGCAGCGGATCAAGGCACTCCTCTGGCGCAATCCGCGCTCGGCGGGATGTATGCCGCTGGCGCGGGTGTTCCGCAGGACCACGCTCAAGCCGCGGTTTGGTGGCGCAAGGGCGCCGAGGCAGGAAATGCCGAAGCCGGCTACAATCTTGGCCGGGCCTATTTGCTCGGCGAAGGTGTCGAGAATAATGACCGGCTGGCCGCCGAATGGACGCAGATGGCAGCCGACGGGGGTAATGCCGATGCCCAATATCAGCTAGGCATTCTGTACCATGAAGGCCGCGGATTTGCTCGGGATGGCGGATTGGCCTTCCAATGGTGGATGAAAGCCGCGGTTAAGGGGCATGCCGTCGCGCAATACAATGTCGGCACGATGTATGGATTGGGACAGGACGTCAAACGGGACGACGGCCAGGCACTCGCCTGGTTGAGCAAGGCTGCTGAGCAGGGCAACGCAGAGGCCGAGGAGGCAGTCGGGAACGCCTATTCCACGGGTACCGGTGTCTCGGAGAGCAAGGCTAATGCAATTGCGTGGTGGCTCAAGGCCGCACGGCAAGGAAAGCTAGATTCGAAGCTCAGCCTGGCTTATGCATATGCAAACGGCGTAGGCGTCGCAAGGGACGACAAGGCCGCCGAGACCTGGTGGCTTGAAGCAGCCCAGGCTGGCAATGTCGATGCCGAGTTCAGCCTTGGTACGCTCTACTTGCGGGGGATTGACGGCAAGCCGAACTACCCGGAAGCAACCAAGTGGTTCCTCAAGGCGGCCGAGCACGGCAACGCCCAGGCCAAGACCTATATCGAGCTCATGAAGGAAAGCGGCCAGTTCGATAGCAAGACGCTGTGAGAGGTGGGTGCCTTGCGGCATGCTGGTGATTGGTGAATGTCTGGGCACATCAATCTCTCCCTTGCGGGGAGATGCCCGGCAGGGCAGCAGGGGCGTGCGGAGGAACGCGGCCTTCGCGACTACGCCTTCGCCGGACGAGTGATTGCTGACAAGAGGTTCGCCAAGCCATGAATATAGTCGAAGCCTCGATCGCCGACCTGCGCCGCGCGCTGGAAGACGGCACAGTCACAAGCGTCGAGCTCACCGGCGCGTACCTGCGGCGCATCGCCCATTACGACCGCCACGGCATAGCGCTGAACGCCGTGCCCATCCTCAATCCAAAGGTGTTCGAGGAGGCGGCAGCTTCCGACCGCCGACGCCGCGCGGGCAAAACGCTTGGACCGCTGGACGGCATCCCCTACACCGCCAAGGACAGCTACAAGGTGAAAGGCCTGACGGTCGCGGCCGGCTCGCCGGCCTTCGAGCATCTGATCGCCAGCGAGGACGCCTTCACGATTGCCCGGCTGCGCGCCGCGGGCGCGGTGCTCATCGGCCTCACCAACATGCCGCCGATGGCCAATGGCGGCATGCAGCGCGGCGTCTATGGTCGCGCCGAGAGCCCCTACAACAAGGATTATCTCACCGCCGCCTTCGCCTCCGGCTCGTCGAACGGCTCGGGGACGGCGACGACCGCGTCCTTCGCCGCCTTCGGGCTCGGCGAAGAAACCTGGTCGTCCGGCCGCGCGCCGGCCTCCAACAACGCTCTGGTCGCCTACACGCCGTCGCGCGGCGTGATCTCGGTGCGCGGCAACTGGCCGCTGGTGCCGACCATGGATGTGGTGGTGCCGCATACGCGGAGCGTGCCGGACATGCTGGAACTGCTCGACGTCATCGTCGCCGACGACCATGACACGCGCGGCGATTTCTGGCGTGTGCAGCCCTGGGTTTCGGTCCCGAAGGCATCAGCGCTGAGGCCGGCGAGCTATACCGGGCTTCCCCTGCAAGGCGCGCTTGAGGGCAAGCGGCTCGGCGTGCCGAAAATGTATATCGGCAAGGATCTCGGCGCCGGCCGGCCGATCGAGACGCGCGCCTCTGTGCTGGAGCTCTGGCGGCAGGCCGCGCATGACCTGCAGGCGCTCGGCGCCGAGGTGGTCGAGGTCGATTTCCCCGTCGTATCGAACTATGAGCGCGACCGTCCGGGCGCGCGCTCCATGGTTGATCGCGGCCTGGTGCCGGAGGAATTTGCAAACCGCGAGATCTGGGACCTGTCAATCTGGTCGTGGGACGATTTCCTGCGCGCCAATGCTGATCCCGCGATTCCCGATCTCGCCTCGGTTGATGGCCCGAAAATCTTCCCGCAGCCGCCGGGCACGCTGCCCGACCGCTATGGCGACGACGGCTTCGACCTGGCGGACTATGTCGAGCGGGCGAAGGACGGGGTGAGCCCGCTCGAGGCCATTCCCACCATGGAGGACGGGCTGAAGGGGCTGGAAGAGACGCGCCGCATCGACTTCGAGAACTGGCTCGACGCCAACCGCCTCGACGCCGTGGTGGTGCCGGCCGTCGCCGATGTCGGCCCGGCCGATGCGGATGTCAACGAGGCCTCCGCCGATCTTGCCTGGCGCAACGGCACCTGGGTCGCCAACGGCAATCTGGTCTGGCGGCATCTCGGCATCCCGACGGTGGCGGTGCCGATGGGCACCATGGCCGACATCGGCATGCCGGTGGGCTTGACCTTCGCCGGCAAGGCCTATGACGACGTGGCGCTGCTGACGATGGCCGGCGGCTACGAGCGCGCCACCCAGCGCCGCACCGTCCCGCCACGCACGCCGCCGCTGGCCGATGATGTGTTTGAACGGAGCGAGGGCACATTGGGCCGCCCCAGCGAAGCGCTGCTTATGCTGGCCCTCACCGCCGAGACAATCCATGCCGGCGACACGGACGAGATCGCGATCGCGCTGGAGATCGACGCGGGCGAGGCCGGGCCGGATGCAGCCGTGAAAGTCCACGTCAACGGCGAACCGGTCGCCATGCAGGGAAGCGGCAACCGCCACACCGGCCGGGCCGTCGTGCCGGCTGCGACGCATCAGGGCTTCCACAGCGTCTGGCGCCGCGCCTACGGCTCGATCGTCACGGCGATCGTGAGGTTGGCGGACGGGCGGAGCGCCGGCGCTTAT
>NZ_RZST01000135.1:0-14266 GCF_003997575.1 Mesorhizobium sp. M1A.F.Ca.IN.022.07.1.1 | reverse complement strand
GTCTCACAGGCTAAGGTTTGACTCGAGGCAGTCGCAAGCGCGGCGGACAGAAGAAGGTTCAGCCAGAGTGTTCGCATCGGGGAATCGCTCCGTTCCGGGTCGGGACCCGGTTAGGCGATGCCCATGACAGGGAGGTGAACGAAGCCGGCTAGCTGTTTGCTCAAATCCGTTTGGCGAGGCGTCATGGCGAGACAAATCCTGTGCTGCCGTGGCACTCCTCGAGCGCCGCTCGATATCGGCAAGCTGTGACTGGCAAGTTGCGTGCCGGTTCTGTAGTTGTGGCTCCCCGATGACAACCGAGGACCCGTAATGGCGAACCAAGAGATCGACCACGCCTTCACCGCCCGTTCCAAAACGGGGGCGTCGCTCGAGCCGACCTATGCCGGCGCGCTGTCGTTCATGCGGCGCAAATATACGAAGGATGCGAAGGGCGCGGATGCCGTCGTGTGGGGCATTCCCTTCGACGCCGCGGTCACCAATCGTCCCGGCGCGCGCTTCGGGCCGCAGGCGATTCGCCGCGCCTCGGCGATCCTCGACAACGATCCGCAATATCCGTTCTCGCGCGACCTGTTTGAACAGCTCGCCGTGGTCGACTACGGCGATTGCCTGCTCGACAGCGGCAACCACCAGAAGACGCCCGGTACGATCGAGCGAGAGGCGGCCAAGATCCTGAGCTCAGGCGCATTTCTTTTGACGCTCGGCGGCGATCATTTCGTCACCTGGCCGCTGTTGAAGGCGCATGCAGCGATCCATGGGCCGCTGGCCCTGGTGCAGTTCGACGCGCATCAGGACACCTGGCCGGACGACGGCAGGCGAATCGATCACGGCTCCTTCGTCGCCCGCGCGGTCAAAGAAGGCGTCATCGATCCAGACCGCTCGATCCAGATCGGCATCCGCACCCATGCGCCGGACACGTTCGGGATCAAGATCATCTACGGCCATGAAGTCGAGGAGATGCGCGCCTCCGACATCGCCTACGCGATCGTGGAGCGCACAGGCGGCAGGAAGACCTATCTTACCTTCGACATCGATTGCCTTGACCCGGCGTTCGCGCCGGGTACCGGCACGCCCGTGGCCGGCGGCCCGTCTTCGGCCAAGATGCTTTCGACGCTGCGCCAACTCGGCCAGATCGATATCGTCGGTGCCGACGTCGTCGAGGTTGCGCCGGCCTATGATCATGCCGATATTACGGCGATCGCCGGATCGATCATCGCCATGCACTATCTCGGCCTGGTGGCCGAAAGGAAGGCGCGGCTCGACGACCTGAACAACGGCACTCATGCCGTGCTACATAACGCTCAAGGCATATAGCTCTGGAATCGCAGGGATTTTGGCAACCGATGAAACCGAAAATCTTCATTGACGGCGAACATGGCACGACAGGCCTGCAGATCAGGGCGCTGCTGGCCGACCGCGGCGATCTGGAGATCATCTCCATTCCCGCCGACCGCCGCAAGGAAGCCGCCGCCAGGGCCGAATTCCTCAACGCCGCAGATGTCGCGATCCTCTGCCTGCCGGATGCCGCGGCCAAGGAAAGCGTATCGCTGATCGAGAACGATACGACCAAAGTCATCGACGCTTCGACCGCGCATCGTGTGGCCGAAGGCTGGGAATACGGCTTTGCCGAGATGGACAAGGATCAGGCCAACAAGATCGCCAGCGCAAAACGCATCGCCAATCCCGGCTGCTGGCCGCAGGGCCCTATCGCGACGCTGCGTCCGCTGGTCTCGGCCGGCCTGCTGCCTGCCGATTTCCCCGTCACCGTCAACGGCATCTCCGGCTATTCCGGCGGCGGCCGGCCGATGATCGAGGACTATGTCGGCAAGGGCGAGGACGCGCCTGAATTCCTACCCTATGGGCTCACGTTGCAGCACAAGCATGTGCCGGAGCTAAGGACCTACGCGAAGCTGTCGCACGATCCGATCATGCAGCCCGCCGTCGGCAATTTCGCGCAAGGCATGATCACGGTGGTGCCGCTGCAGTTGGGCGGCCTCGACCGTGTACCGAGCGGCGCCGAGCTTCATGCGGCGATCGCCGATCACTATGCGTCGGTCGGCGGCGGCGTGGTCGAGGTTGCGCCCTATACGCATATGGAGCGCATGCCGGAGATCGATCCGGAGGCCTATAACGGCACCAACCGGATGAAGGTCTATGTGTTTGCCAATGACGAGCGGGCGCAGGCGCTGCTCTTGGCCGTCTACGACAATCTCGGCAAGGGTGCTTCCGGCGCTGCCGTGCAGAATCTCGACCTGATGCTCGGCATCAAGCATTGAGCGACGATGCGCAAGGCGCGCCTCAGCCTCCGACAGCGATCTCGGTCGGCAGCGAATAGGCACCCTTGGTGCCGCGCCAGTGCGCGGCGGCGAAGCCGAGCACGATCAGCGCGACGCCTTGATGGGTGAGCGCCATATGCAGCGGCACCTGCATCAAAAGCGTGCCGATGCCGATCGAGGCCTGCGCCAGCACCAGCAGGAACAGCAGCGTGGCGCGGCGGGCATGCGTGGTGCCGGGCTGACGCCGCCAGGTGGCGATCATGTGCCAGAGCGCCACCGCAAAGAGCGTGTAAGCGCCGAGCCGGTGCACGAACTGCACCGTCTTCGGGTTCTCGAAGAAATTCAGCCATGCGGGTTTCAAGAGCAGGAGATCGGCCGGGATCACCTTGCCGTCCATCAGCGGCCAGGTGTTGTAGGAGAGGCCGGCGTGGAGGCCGGCAACCAGGCCGCCGAGATAGATCTGGATCAGTGCCAAGAGCACGATCGCGCCGGCAAGCCGCTGGGTCGAGCGGTCGGCGGCGCGCTCGGAGTGCGGCGCCAATCCTCGCGCGACAACCATGGTGGCGGTGAAGATTAGCGCCGCGAGCGTCAGATGCGTCGCCAGCCGGTACTGGCTGACCGAGACACGGTCGACTAGACCCGAGGCCACCATCCACCAGCCGATGGCCCCCTGCAGGCCGCCGAGCAGAAGTATACCTAGAAGCTTCGGCCCGAGGCCGCGTTCGATGCGGCGCGTCGCCCAGAAGAACAGCAGCGGCAATGCGAAAACCGCGCCGGCGCTGCGGGCGAGGATGCGGTGCACCCATTCCCACCAGAAGAGCGACTTGAAAGCTTCTAAGCTCATGCCCTTGTTGAGCTCTGTATATTGGGGGATCTGCTGGTAGCGCTGGAACTCTTCCTGCCATTCGGCATCGTTGAGCGGCGGGATCACGCCGTGGATCGGCTGCCATTCGGTGATCGACAGGCCGGAACCGGTGAGCCTTGTGGCGCCGCCGACCAGCACCAGCGCGGCCAGCACGACCAGCACGAAATAGAGCCAGCCGCGCACCAGCGCGCGGTTGTGCAGATCGCGGTCGCGGGCGGCGTATGGGGCCGTGGTGGTTATAGCGGCCATGGGAGTTTCCCGGCAGTTGAAATCGCGGGATTGGTGGACCATGGCCGCCCGGCTGGCAAGACCGGACAGCGCGGCACGCCGTCGCGCCGGCCCGCGGCGGTTGCGCCCGCTCCCCAATCGGCCTAAGCGAGGCGGGTCAACGGGACCGCGACATGCCCATTCGCCTGAAAAAGCTGATCGGAACCATTCTGCTGGTGGCGCTCGTCGTCATCTACGCGCTGATCGCCTCGGCCATCGCGGTCACAAGGCTCGCCGAATACGGCTCCTTGGCGCATTTCCTGTTCTTCCTGCTCAGCGGCCTGCTCTGGGTGCTGCCGGCGATGGGCATCATCAAATGGCTGATCATGGAGCCGCCTCAGAAGGGCTGAGCGCGGCCGCGCCAACGCTAACGTGATTCATACGTGATTGCGCATTGGGACTAACTTGCCTGGCTTGACCGCATGGCAGGGAGGGCTTGCGCCATGCCAAAAGCCTCGTTCGCGGGATTGATCCTGATCATCGCCTGCATGGCGGCCTCGATGGCAGCCGCCGAAACCATCAACGTGTCGGACGATCATGGCGGCAGCGTCGCCGCGTACAGCCAGCGCTGGAAGGGGCTCGCCGCGCGCGGCGTCAATGTCCGCATCGTCGGCAAATGCCAGTCGGCCTGCACGGTGCTGCTCGGCTATATTCCCGGCAGCCGCATCTGCGTGATGCCTGGGGCAAGCTTCGGCTTCCATCTGGCGCACCGCACCGACATGACCGCCGTCTTGTGGAATGCCTACTGCCGACATCAGAGGCTGGATCAACGCGCATGGCGGGCTTGCGTCACAGCTCAAATGGATGAACGCGCCGGACACCTACCGCTATTTCCACAGATGCTGACGCCCCTTCGGGCTAAATGGTGACGACCATCTTGCCGGCGTTGGCAAGCGGCGTGGTCACACCCGACAGCATCGTGCGGATGTGGGCGACGCTCTGGTAGCGGCCGTTGACGGAAATGCGCGGCAGCGCATGCAGGAAGCCGGCATGCTCGGCTCTCAGGACGGCATGCCGGGTTGTCACCGCCGAGACATAGCCGGCATCACGAGCGAAGCCGACCTCGCGGCAGCCAACCGCGCTGGGATAACCGTAGGGGTAAGCGAAGTGGCGCGGCTCTGCGCCCAGCCGTTCCATGAGAATACGGCGGACGTCGCCGATCTCGTGACGCGCTTCCGCCTCGGACAACCGCTTGAGGTTGCGGTGGTTGATGGTGTGCGCGCCGATCGTCACCAGCGGATGGGCGGCCACCCTGCGAATCTCATCCCAGCTCATCAGGGTGCCGGGGCGGCCGGTGCCGAGCTCGATGCCGTTGGAGCGCGCCAGTTCACGCAGCGCGGCGCCCTGTTCTTCCTCGGGGACCTCTAGGGTCAACCATGCGTTCAGCCTTGCAATGGTCTGGATCTTTCGGCCGGGTGTCGAGCAATCGACGACCGTCGATCCTCTCGCAGTCTTCAGCGTCAGGTGCGAGCCGGTGTCGACGATATCCTCGATGACTTCCCACCACAGGTCGACGGCACCGTCGATCAGGCCGGGCGCGACATAGATGGTGATCGGCGCACCGTGCTTCTCCAATACCGGCAGCGCCTCCGTCATGTTATCGCGATAGGCATCGTCGGCGGTGATGGTGGCGAACTGGCCGTGTTTGCCGCCCGCCCCGATGCGTTCGATCGCTTCATCAAGGGCAACAAAGGCATAGCCCCTTTCCTTCATGTCGGCGATCACCTTGTCGAGGAAGGCAGGGGCGATGTTCAGATGTCGATTGACGCTGTTCGGCTTCTCGGGCGCCGCGGTCACGCGATGCAACATCAAGATGGCACCGATGCCGCCGACAAACGGCCTCGCCAGCGGAGCGAGACCGGTGTAGCGGGCAACGTTCAACGCCAGCTTCCGGATTGCCTCGGCCCCGTCGATCATTCCTTCACCTTTTGCGCCTAGGCTCATCCAAGGACCTACGCGAACCCCAGGTTGCAACCAATACGTCTTAAGGATTGAGGGATGGTTGACGCCGCCGCGTCATTTGACGGCAATCGCGTCGCTGCCAACGAAGCGCCGGCGCGTGCGCCTGCCTCGAGCCGAGGCAGACTGACGGCGGCGGTGACCGATGGCACGGGTCTTGCGGGCTATGCAGAATTCTGCGCTTCGGCGCTGTTTGCTCCGGCGCAGAGCGCGTCCTGGGCGAGCAACTGGGCGGCCAAGACCAAAGCCGATATGGCGGTCGCCACGCTAAGCATCGAGGGTCGACCGGCTCTTTCGCTGGCGCTGGAAGTGGTCCGAAACGGCCCGTTCCGCGTCGCTCGTCTCGCCGGCGGACGTCATGCCAACGGCAATTTCCCCGCAACCGACCCGCGGCTTTTGCCTGCTGTAAACGGTCCTGCGATCCGCTCCCTGCTCTCGTCGATCGCCACGGCACGGCCCGACATCGACCTCGTTTCGCTGGAGCGGCTGCTGCCCGATCTCGACGGCACCGCCAACCCGCTCGCCGCGTTGCCCAATTTTGCGAGCCCTAACCTTGCGCTGGCCGTCGACCTCGATGGCGGCTTCGAGGCGCTGCTCAGCCGCGCGAGCGGCAAGCGGAAGCGCAAGAAGCACCGCTCGCAGACGCGCAAGTTCGAGGCCGTCGGC
Organism: Mesorhizobium sp. M1A.F.Ca.IN.022.07.1.1; assembly: GCF_003997575.1. NCBI lineage: Bacteria > Pseudomonadati > Pseudomonadota > Alphaproteobacteria > Hyphomicrobiales > Phyllobacteriaceae > Mesorhizobium > Mesorhizobium sp. M1A.F.Ca.IN.022.07.1.1. The sequence continues at coordinate 8,236 of NZ_RZST01000135.1, read as the reverse complement.
AGCTTCCGCCGTATCGAGGGGCGAAGCCGCAAGGAGGTCGACAGGTTGCTCGACGCTTTCTTCGACATGAAGCAGGCGCGCTTCGCCAAGATGGGCATCGCCAACGTGTTCGGCGATGAAGGCGTGCGCGCCTTCTTCCGGGCGCTGTTTGCCGATGCGCTTGCCGAGCAGGAGCCATCCTTCCTGCTGCACGGGCTGGAGGTAGCGGGAAAACTTCGCGCCGTTACCGGCTCCAGCCGCTCAGGCAAGCGCCTGATCTGCGAGTTCGGCGCGATCGCCGAGGATGATCTCGCCTTCACCAGCCCCGGCGACTTCCTGTTCTTCGACAACATCCAGGAAGCCTGCGAGCAAGGCTTCGACCTCTATGATTTCTCGGTCGGCGACGAGCCCTACAAGCGGCTCTGGTGCGACATCGAGGTCCAGCATTTCGAGGTGCTGATGCCGCTGACGCTGAAAGGTCGCGTGCTAGCCACAGGGCTGCGGCAAGGCGCGCGGGCGAAGGCCTTCATCAAGAACAATCCGACGGTGTGGACACTGACCAAAAGCTTGCGCCGGAAGGCTGCCGGACAGGCCGCCCCTATTGTTGCCGAGGACGACGCCTGACCGTCGACCGTCAGCCCGAGACTCAAATCCGACCACTTCGCGGGCGATATCTGCTCAGGCCGCCGACCGGCGTCCGGGCAACGGATCTCCCGGTTCATAGCCAACCGGCGTGACCAGCGTGACGTCCGGATAGCCGTTCTCGATCAGCTTGACCGCCGCCTGCGTGACCTCGTCATCGGCTTCGAGCATCGACAGGAAGACTTCCGTGCCATCGCCAACCAGGCGGCCGATGCCTTGTGCGTCGGCAGGGCCGCATTCGACGACGACGAGGTCGTAAGCCGTGGTCAGCGACTGCATGATGATCGGCAGCCGGTCGGCGGCGCGCATGGCGCGGATAGGATCGGCGGTACCGACCGGAATCACATGCGCGTCCGAATAGAGATCGGGATGGATGACGTCGCTGAACTGCGCCTCGGAGGCCAGCAGATTGGTGATGCCGGGAAGCAGTCCGCTGTCCAGCATCGGGCGCGAGGCGGCGCCCGAGGCGGTGAGATCGAGCAGGAGCACCCGCAGGCCCGCATCCGACACTTCGCGCGCCACCAGCACGGCGGTGGCGGCGGCCTCGTCACCTTCCGGGGAGACAAAGATGGCGCGCGCGGCACCCGAGGCAATCAGCTTTTCCGCCGCCTTCTCGACATCGATCTCGCCAAGTCTCGGCTGCCACGACCGGCGCGCTTCGGGCTGTGCCGGGTCTGGTGGATCTACCGGCTCGGCAGGCGTTGCCTCCATGACGGTGCCCGGCCCGATCCGCTCGTCAGCGACCGAATCGTCGCTAGCTTCATCCTCGGCATCGGCGAGCGCCGGTTCGGTGCGCGCCACCGGCATCGCCACCTGTTCGATCGGCTCGAATCGGGCTCCGGCGGCCGGACGCATGGCACGGCCGGAGAACAATTCCCTCAGAAGCGTGCTAATCGCCATCAGCAGCAGCGACGCGGCGGCGGCGGCACCAGTGATCGGGCCGATCTTCGGGAAATACGGTTCGGTCGGCACCTGTGCTTTCGAAAGCAGACGGGCGTCGACCGGCAGATAGTTGCGGTCCGCGCGCGAGGCCGCCTCGCGGTAGCTTGCCATATAGGATTCGAGCTGCTGGCGCTGGGCATTGGCGTCGCGCTGCAGCGCATCGAGCTCCACCTGCTGCTCGCCGGCGCGGGCCGAAGCGGCTTTCAGCGTGTTGACCTCCTGGACCAGCTGGTCCTCGCGAGCCTTGGCGGTCTGTGCCTGAGTCGCCAATCCCTTGAGGATCTTCTGCGCCTCGTTGCGGATCTGGCCGTTGAGATCGGCAAGCTGCGACTTCAGCGCCCGGATGCGAGGATGGTTGTCGAGCAGCGTCGTCGACAGATCGGCAATATTGGTCCTGAGCTCTACCTGCCGCTCGAGCAGGCGCTGGATCAGCTCGGAAGACAGAACTTCCGGCACGCTGTCGAGCGTGCCGCCATTCTGCAGCGCCTTGCGCACGCTGTCGGCGGTCGCCTCTGCGGCGGCGCGATTGGCGCGCACCCGGGAAAGCTCGCTCGACAGTTCCGAGAGCTGCTGCGTCGCGAGCACCGAATTGTTGCCGCCCATCAACAGGTCGGATTGCGCGCGATAGGCGGCAACCTTGGCTTCGGCATCCTTCACCCGGTTCTGCAGATCGGTGATTTCCGGGCCGAGGAAGCCTGTGGCGGCGGTGTTCGATTCCATCTTCGCACTGCCTTTTGAGGCAAGGTAGGCCTGCGCAATGGCGTCCGCGACCTGGGCGGCGAGCTTTGGATCGTTCGAGGAGAACTCAACGGCAATTACGCGGGATTTTTCAACGCCGTAGACGTTGAGCTTATCGTGCATTGCCTTGAGCACGCGCTCTTCCGGCGGGATGTCGAAGGGATCGCTCTTCAGGCCGACAAGCACAAGCGCGCGACTGAGCGCCGACATCTTCAACGCTTCGTCGAATTCCGGCAACTTTTCCAGGTTGAGGTCCGAGGCAACCTTCTTGAGGATATCGGGCGAGGACATGATCTGGACTTCGGTGGCTACAGCCTCCTCATCGGTCGCCGGCTTGTCGTCGCTGGTTGTGCCGGCCGGCCGAGTGAAGACCGATTCGCGCGACCCGATCTCCAGCTTGGCCACTGCCTTATATTGCGGCGTCGCCAGCCAGGCGAAGGCAAACGCCAGCCCGGTCACGACAAGCGTGACGAGAACAATGCGCAGCCAATTCCTCGCCAGGCTGGCGAAGAGCTGTCTCAGGTCGACATCGACATCTGCGGCCGCGGACTGAACGGACATGCATCCTGCTCCGAACTTTGAGTCGAGGATGGACCGTAAACAACTATGGTAACTCAGCCGTTAAGATCAGGATGCGTACTTATTAGAACCCACTCAAAGAACGTCCTGCGAAAGCAATAGAACAATTGGGTTTTTTGCCAGCAGCCGATGAGTCTAAGGCCCATCCTTTACCGACCATTAACCCTAACAGGATGATAACGGGCGCACTCCTGGGGTTGGCCGCCTCACCGGTGGCGAGAGCGACGAAGGTTCGTGTCCGATCATGAAAAGCACTGCTCATCTCTTTCGCGCCATGCTCGCCTTGTCGCTGCTTACCGGCTGTTCCAGCTACCGGCCGGCGCCCGCCGCCTTTCATGAAGTGCTCGACCAGCCATACAGACTCGGCGCCGGCGACCGCATCCGCGTCACGGTGTTCGAGCAGGACGGGCTGACCAACACGTACAGCGTCGACCAATCCGGCTACATCTCCTTCCCGCTCGTCGGCGCCGTGCCGGCGCGCGGCCACACCGCCCAGCAGCTCGAAAAGGAAATCGCCGATAAATTGCGCCAGGGATATCTGCGCGATCCCGACGTCTCGGTCGAGATCGACCGCTACCGGCCGATCTTCGTGATGGGGGAAGTCGGCGCCGCAGGGCAATATTCCTATGTGCCCGGATTGACGGTGCAGAAGGCGATCGCGATCGCCGGCGGCTTCACGCCGCGCGCCAACCAGGAAAGCGTCGACATCACCCGCGATATCAACGGCAAGGTGATGACCGGCAGGGTGCAGACATCCGATCCGCTCCTGCCCGGCGACACCGTCTACGTCCGCGAACGCCTGTTCTGAAAATCAACGTGGCGGCTCACCTTCGGATCGTCCACTGCTTCCGCTCACCTGTCGGGGGAATCTTCCGGCATGTGCGCGACCTGACCGAGGCGCAGGCCGCCGCCGGCCATTCCGTGGGCATCGTCTGCGATTCGACCACGGGCGGGGACTATGAGGAGCGGCTGTTCGGAGCGATGAAGGAGCGCCTGGCGCTCGGCATCCATCGCACGCCCATGCAGCGCCATATCGGACCGGGCGACATCGCCGCGGCCTGGCGCACCTATCAAATCATCAAGGAATTGCGGCCGGACGTGCTGCACGGGCATGGCGCCAAGGGTGGCGCCTATGCCCGTCTGTTCGGCTCACTGTTGCGGGTTTCAAGGTCTCGCGTGGCCCGCCTTTATTCGCCGCATGGCGGCTCGCTGCACTATGACGAAACGACGGCGACCGGAAAGCTGTTCTTCGCGCTGGAGCGTTTCATGGCCCGCTTCAGCGACTGCCTTCTGTTCGTTTCCGACTACGAGCGGACAACTTATCGACGGAAGGTCGGCGAGCCGCCCATCCCCAACAGGCTGGTCTATAACGGCCTGCGGGCCGTCGAGTTCGAACCGGTGGCGCCGGCGGCTGATGCGGCCGATCTCATATACATCGGCATGATGCGCGATCTCAAAGGCCCGGACATCTTCATCGATGCGCTGGCGCGCGCCGGCAGGGAGCTCGGACGCCGGCTAAGCGCGGTGATGGTCGGTGCCGGCGACGACCTGCCACGCTACCACGCTCAGGTGGAGCGACTCGGACTGAAGGGCCACGTCCGCTTCCTGCCGCCGATGCCGGCCAGAGAAGCCTTCGCCCTGGCCGAGCTGATCGTCGTCCCGTCCCGCGCGGAAGCAATGCCCTATATCGTGCTCGAGGCGCTGGCAGCCGGCATGCCGATGATTGCCACCGCCGTGGGCGGCATTCCCGAGATCTTCGGCGAAGACTCCCCTGCCCTGATCCGACCCGATGCCCGCCAACTTGCCGACAGGCTCAGAACGGCTCTCGACGATCGCGGCGCCTACCGCAAGCTGATGCCGCAAAACCCCGAGTTGAAGGCGCGATTCGGGGCCGACGTGATGGCGGCCGAGATCGAGAAGGCTTACTTCGCGGCGCTAAAGCTTTAGAATTTACTAATTTGCAATAGGCGTAAAAAAACCGCCAGTCGTCGCAAGCAACAATACGCATTCAAAGCCACCTGTTGTTTCAAGGCTTTCTTAGCTCTCTTTTGCTATTCACTCGCGCGAAGCTCGCGGACAATCCCCATGAACGAGATCGACCCCGCGCACCGCTTTTCGATGGAGGCGGTGCGCAAATTCGACGGCCCGGCCGAAGCTCAAGTGCCCGGCATCAATGACGTGGCGCGACAGGTCGCCTCGCAGTACCGGCGCGATACGATGTCGCCGATCATGGTCAGCGGCGTGCTGCGCATGGTCGAATTCGCCGTGCTCTTCCTGTCAGGCATGTGCCTCTATTTCTACTATGTCGGGTTCTTCAACTATCTCGCCTGGCAATATCCGCTGACGATCGCGGCAGCTTCGTTCCTGGCGGTGGTGCTGCTTGACGTCAGCGACAGCTACCAGATCGCGGCGCTGATGCGCCCCCTCGCCAATTTCGGCCGCGTGCTCCTCGTCTGGGCTGGCACCTTCGCGCTGATGGCTCTCACGGCCTTCGCCATGAAGGCTTCGGAGGACTATTCGCGTCTTCTGTTCGGCAGTTGGTTCGTGGTCGGCTTCGTGCTGATCTTCGGGCTCAGACTGGTGATGTCCAGGCTGATCAGGCGCTGGGCGCGCGATGGGCGCATGGAGCGCCGCGCGCTCATCGTCGGCGGCGGCAAGTCGGCCGAAATGCTGATCCGCTCGGTCGAGAAGCAGCCCTATAACGATATTCGCATCTGCGGCATCTTCGACGATCGCGGCGACAAGCGCTCGCCGCCGATCGTCGCGGGCTATCCGAAGCTCGGCACCATTTCCGAGCTGATCGAGTTCGCCCGCATCGCCCGCATCGACATGCTGATCGTCTCGCTGCCGCTGACGGCGGAATCGCGCGTGCTGCAGCTTTTGAAGAAGCTCTGGGTTCTGCCGGTCGACATCCGGCTCTCGGCGCATTCCAACGCGCTGCAGTTCCGCCCGCGCGCCTATTCCTACATCGGCTCGGTGCCGATGCTCGACATCTTCGACAAGCCGATCAACGACTGGGACTCTGTCGCCAAGCGCAGCTTCGACATCATCTTCTCGCTTGTCGGCATCATCGTCTTCTCGCCAGTGATGCTCGCCACCGCGATCGCCATCAAGCTCGACAGCAAGGGGCCGGTGCTGTTCAAGCAGAAGCGCCACGGCTTCAACAACGAGGTCATCGAGGTCTACAAGTTCCGGTCGATGTATATCGACAGGTCGGACCCGACCGCCAAGCAGACGGTGACCAAGAACGACCCGCGCGTCACCCGCGTCGGCCGCTTCATCCGCAAGACCTCGATCGACGAGCTGCCGCAGTTCTTCAACTCGCTGTTCGGCTCGCTGTCGCTGGTCGGGCCGCGCCCGCATGCGATCGCCGCCCAGTCGCACAACCTGCTCTATAACGAGGTGGTCGACGGCTATTTCGCCCGCCACAAGGTCAAGCCCGGCGTCACCGGATGGGCGCAGATCAACGGCTGGCGCGGCGAGATGGACACCAATGAAAAGATCCGCATGCGCACCGAATACGATCTCTACTACATCGAGAACTGGTCGATGCTGTTCGACCTGCGCATCCTGTTCCTGACGCCCGTCCGCCTGCTCAACACGGAAAACGCCTATTGAGCGCGCTCGCGCAGGAGTTGCCGGCGGACGCGGTCAGCAAGTTGCCGCCCCAGGCGGTCAACCAGTTGCCGCCACAGGCGGTCAACGCAAAGCTGATCGCGCTGATCTCGTCGGCCGCTATCGTCGTCGGCATCCTGCTTTCCGGCTTCGTCATCAGCGAGCCGGCACCCTACGAGCTCTACATGGCCGGGCTGATCGCCGTCTGGGCGCTGTTCGGCCTCAAAATATCGCGAGCGATATTGCCGCTGCTGGTGCTGTTGGTGGCGATGAACATCGGCGGCATGATCGCGATGACGCAGATGGCGGACCTCGCCAACACGCCGCTCTATCTGGCGGTCTCGCTGTTTCTCGCCTTCAGCGCGGTCTTCTTCGCCTCGGTGACATCGGTCCAGCCTGACCTCTACCGGCTGATCTTCATCGCCTATGTGGTCTCGGCTGTGGCGACCTCGCTGCTGGGAATAGCCGGCTACTTCCATGCCTTTCCGGGCGCGGAGATGTTCACAAAATACGACCGCGCCGCCGGCGCCTTTCAGGACCCGAACGTATTCGGTCCGTTCCTGGTGCTGCCCGGCACCTACCTGCTTTATCTGCTCTTGACCGGCCCTGTATCGCGCATGCCGCTTCTGGCGGTGCCGCTATTGATCATCACCGCCGGCATCTTCTTCTCCTTCTCGCGCGGCGCCTGGGGCATGTTCGCGGTTTCGGCGGTGCTGCTCACCGCTTGCCTCTTCCTGCAGAGCGCCAGCGGCATGTTCCGCCTGCGGGTCGTGGTGATGACGATCGCCGCGCTCGCGCTGCTGATCATCGCCATCCTCGTCATCCTGCAGCTGCCCGGCGTGTCGGACATGTTCACCCAGCGCGCGCATCTCGAGCAAAGCTACGATACCGCGCGCCTCGGCCGCTTCGCACGCTATACGATCGGCTTCCAGCTGGCACTGGAACACCCGTTCGGCATCGGCCCGCTGGTCTTCGGCACGATCTACGGCGAGGACACGCACGACATCTGGCTGAAGGCGCTGATGGACTATGGCTGGCTGGGCTTCGTCTCGTTCCTGACCCTAACCCTGTGGACGATCTGCGCCGGGTTCCGCATCCTCCTGCGCGCTCGTCCCTGGCAGCCCTATCTGCTTTGCGCCTATGTCGCCTATCTCGGCAATATCGGGCTCGGCACCTTCATCGACATCGACCACTGGCGCCATCTCTATCTGCTGCTCGGGCTGATCTGGGGCGCGATCGCGCTGGAATACCGGCACCAGAAGGAATCGCGGTTGGCGCGCGCCCTCCCTGCTGCGGCACTGTCATCGGCGAATTAGCCGCCGAATTCGGTTGACCCGCACGGGGTTATCACGATACATCGCCACCCGGTCCGGAGTGTAGCGCAGCCCGGTAGCGCACTTGACTGGGGGTCAAGGGGTCGTCGGTTCGAATCCGGCCACTCCGACCATTTTTCAAGCCTGAGACTTGTCCCCCAGAAGTCCTCTCCAATCCCTACTGGCACACGTCGACCCATTTGGCGTCGACAAGTTCGGCCATCCGCTGCGGCGAAATCCGCACGGCGGCATTCGTCGCGCCGGCGGCGGGAACGACCTCGTCGAAGGCCCGCAGCGTCACATCGCAAAAGACCGGCAGCGGCGCCGGCAGACCGAAGGGGCAGACGCCGCCCGGCGGGTGGCTGGTCGCGGCAAGCACCTGTTCGCCGTCGAGCATGCGCGGCTTGCCGCCGAGCGTGTCCTTGCAT
>NZ_RZST01000134.1:0-14277 GCF_003997575.1 Mesorhizobium sp. M1A.F.Ca.IN.022.07.1.1 | reverse complement strand
CGTTGGCGTCTTCCTCGGAGTCGGCGCCCGCGTCGCCGCCTTCCGCCTCCTCGCCCTGCTCGTCGTCCTCGACGACGTTGATGCCCATGTCGGACAGCATGGCCATCGTGTCCTCGATCTGCTCGGATGTCACTTCCTCCGAGGGCAGCACCGAGTTCAGTTCGTCCATGGTCACATAGCCGCGCTTCTTGGCGGCCTTGATCATCTTCTTGACAGCATCATCGGAAAGGTCGAGCAGCGGGCCATCGGTGGCGCCTTCACGTTCGGTCTCGACCTCTTCCTTTTCCTTTGTCGCCATTCTTTGTCGTCTCCAAGCGGCCGAATATCGAAGCCGCGTAAACTGCCGGACCGGTCAAACCGGATGCGCTCGCCCCAGAACGCTTCTTACCGGGCCAGTGACCGCATCATCTCTTTTGTTTGCTGCCTGTCGTTGCCCCAAAACCGGTTCCACTTTTGGGCGACATGCATTAAGTCCAGATTAACCCTGGTATCTGTGGCAGGCCTTTTGCCTGTCCAGTCGCCAGAACCTTACATCGCTCAAAATTTCCCACCGACGCGGGGCACGGTTAACGTTTCGAATCGTCCTGATTCCGCCAATCTGCCAGAAGGTCAAGCGCCTCTGGCATGATTCGCATGAAAAAAGCGAATCAATTGCCCGACTTAGAGGCGTCGAATCGACGCGCCTTGAGCATTTCCACTTCATTTCGGGCCGACCTGGGCCTAAGCACGCCCAGCCCTGCCCGACGAAACGCCGAACCCTTCGATCAGCGCTTCCGTTGCCTGTACATCGTTGAATTGCGCTTGAATCTCGACGAGATGCCGGAAGTTTTCGTCCGACGGGTCTGCATCGAGCGCCGCCTGCGCCTGTTTCAGCTCCCTATGTAAGGTGCGCGCGCTGCGCTGCAAGTGCAGCGCTTGGTTGAAGGCGTCCCGGGCATCGTCAAGTCCCGCGGTTTCGAGCGCCGGCCACTGCCGCGCCCGCTTGATCAGCGCCACCGCGCGTTCCCAGATGTCGCCGCATCCGGCGCGCTCGATGGTGGCGATGACTGCGTCGCGGTCGTCGGCCGCGTCATGCGCCATCGCGTCGAGGATGGCTGCATGCAGCCGCCTGAGATCCGAATTGGCAAGATCGAGGAATTCGACATGCGCGAAATTCTCGTCGATCAGCGGCGGATGGTTGACCAGCGCCACGATGATCGTCGCCTCGCGTACCGACATGGCCTCGCCCGTGCGCTTGACCAGCGCCGAGCGGCCGAGGCTTTCGGTGATGGCGGTGCGCGCGCCCGCAGCGCTCCGGCCAAACGCCCCGCCTGGCGCCGAACCTCTGCCGCGCTCGCCTGGCCGGCCGTCCTGGCGTCCCCCGTGTAGGCCTTGCCGCGCGCCGCGCTGCGAGCCGAAGAAGCTTAGGACGCGCTCGCGCATCTCCTGCTGATAGTGGTAGCGCAGGCTTTCGTCGCGGATGCGGCCGGTAAGCTCGCGCAGCGTCTTCTCGAGCTCCGCCCGCCGCTCCGGCGTATCGAACACGCCGCCGGCCGTCTCGCGCATCCACAGAAGATCGGCGAGCGGCCGCGCTTCCGAAAGCACCGCGCGGAACGCGTCCGGCCCATCCGCTTTGACCAGATCGTCGGGGTCTTTGCCTTCGGGCAGCAGCGCGAAGCGTGCCGAGCGCCCGGGCTGGATCGCCGGCAGGGCGAGGTCGGCGGCGCGCCAGGCGGCCTTCAGCCCGGCCTGGTCGCCGTCGAAGCAAAGCACCGGCTCGCCGGCCATGCGCCACAAAAGCTCGAGCTGGTTTTCGGTAAGCGCCGTACCGAGAGGCGCCACGGCATTCTCGAAGCCGGCCTGTGCCAGCGCGATCACGTCCATATAGCCTTCGACGGCGATCACCGTGCCGCCCTTGGCCACCGCTTTGCGGGCGCGGGCGAAATTGTAGAGGACGTTGCCCTTGTGGAAGAGCTCGGTCTCCGGCGAGTTCATGTATTTCGCCAAAGCGTCCGGCGCCAGCGCCCGACCGCCGAAGGCGATGATCCTGCCGCGCGAAGACGGGATCGGGAACATGATGCGGTCGCGGAACCAGTCATAGGAGACCGGGATGTCGTCGCCATGCCGCACGAGTCCGCAGGCCTCGATATCGGCCTTCGGCACGCCCTTGGCGGCGAGGTATTCCTTGAGCGCGTTGCGGCTGTCCGGCGCATAGCCGAGCCGGAAGGACTGCTGCGTCGCCGGCGTCAGACCGCGGTCGCGCAGATAGGCGCGGGCCTTGGCGCCTTCCGGTCCCTGCAGGCGCTCCTGGAAGAAGACCGTCGCCATCTCCATGACGTCGGTCAGGCTGGCGCGTTCCTTCTCGCGCTTTTCTTCTTGGGCGTCGCGCACCGGCATCGGCACGCCGGCCATCTCTGCGATCCTTTCGACCGCTTCGGGAAAGCTCATGCCGTCGAGCTCGGTCAGGAACTTGAAATGATCACCCGAGACCGAACAGCCGAAACAGTGATAGCGCCCCTTCTTGTCCTCGCAGTGGAACGACGGGCTCTTTTCGCCGTGAAACGGGCAGCACGCCCAATAATCGCCGCGCGATGCGTTGGACTTCTTCCTATCCCAGGAAACGCGTTGACCGATCACCGAAGAAATCGGCACGCGGTCGCGTATCTCGTCGAGGAAGGCGGGTGGAAAGCGCATCGGGAAAGGCTCGTTTACCCTCCATATAATCAAGCCGCTTGGGCGCGACGACTCGATAAGCCCGATCGTACCCGCTTTTCACAGACAAAAAGAAGGCGGCCGCGCGGCCGCCTTCCCGTCTTTCGGACCATTCCCCGCTCAGTGCGCGGCGATCGCGCCGAAGATGATACCGGAGACGATGCTGACCAAAAGGTAGTCGTTGCCGACGCGAATCCACTCCTGGCCGGGGCCGGGACGGCGCAGCCCATAACGGTGCCAGTCGCGAACCGCCTGATGGCGCTTCCAGCTGGAATACTTCTGCCCATTGCGCCAATGGCTGCGCTTCACCACGACCTTCTTCTTCACGACGCGCTTCTCGACATGCCGGCCCGGCTTCTGCCAGTCGACCTGTGTGTAGGTCGATTGCGTCTCGCTCGGCTGAACGAGCGGCGCCGCCTGGCCCGAAAAGGCCGAAGCGGTCAGCATCGCGGCGGTCACGGTGGAAAGTATGAGACGCTTCATGGTCAGTGCTCCTTGGTTGTCGATAGGCAAGGAGATATTCCGGCTGGCATGAACCGAAACTGAACACCTTGATTACAATTCCGTAATGATTTCCGTTGGTTACGCAAGCAGGTTCACCAATTTACAGAAACCGGTTCAAGCCCAGGCTTCGCGTCGACGCGACATTTGCCGCCTGTCCGACCGCGATCTGCAACCAAAGCACCTTCTATCCATTTCCGACACACGCCGTCGTGTGCCGAATGTCGGCCGAATCGGGTAAAATTTATTATCCGGCTAATGTAAACTGCTTTAGTCTCGACCTTCGAAATGCTTGCGATTCGCACCTTTTTCCGCTTCCTGGCCGCCTCGTTGCGAGGCTCGGCATGAGCGGATCCGTTGTCCTTCTGCACCTTGCCGGCGCAGTGGCGCTGATGCTGTTCGCCACCCGCATGGTAAAAACCGGTGTCGAGCGCGCCTATGGCGATGTGCTGCGTCACAGGCTGCGCGCCACCATGCGCAAGCCGCTGATGGCGGTGCTGGCCGGCTGTGGCCTCGCGATCGCGCTGCAGAGTTCAACCGCCGTCACGCTGCTGGTCGGCTCCTTCGCCGGCGCCGGCATCGTGTCGGGCGCCGCCGGGCAGCTTGCCGTGCGCGGCGCCGAGATCGGCTCGGCCTTGGTCGCGAAGCTTCTTACCTTTGATCTGTCGCTCGTGGTGCCGTTGTGCCTGGTCGCAGGAACCATCATGTTCATGGCCACCGAGCGCCGCGATTGGCGTCAGACCGGCCGCATCCTTGTCGGCATCGGCCTTCTGATCCTTTCGCTGGAGATGATCGGCCAAGCTTCCGAGCCGTTGCGCGACAGCCAGCTCATGCCGGTCATCATCGACTACTTCTCCGGCGATGCGATCAGCTCCTACCTGCTGGCGGCACTGATCACCTGGCTGTTCCAGTCGAGCATCGCGGCGGTCCTGCTCATGGCCACGCTAGCCGGCCGGGGTTTGATCACTCCGGAGCTCGGCGTCGTCCTGATCCTGGGCGTCAATCTCGGTTCCTCGATCATCGCGCCGATGCTCACCCGCTCGGCAGCGGCGGAAGTCCGCATCGTGCCGATCGGCAATCTTCTGATGCGCGGGCTTGGCTCGCTCGTGATGCTGATCCTGTTCATGATTTTCAGGCCGCACTTCTCCTTCCTCGGCACGACGGCCTCCGGCCAGATCGTCAACGCCCACATCCTGTTCAACGTGATCATCCTGCTTGCCGGGCTGCCACTCGCCGGCCTCGTCTATCGCGCTTCGGAGAAGATCGTGGCGCTCGGTACTAAGCCCGAACCGGCGGCAGCGCTCGACGTGGTCGAATTGTCCGCGCTGAACGAGAGCGCGCTCGACACGCCAAGCCAGGCCTTGGCCAACGCCACGCGCGAGGTGGTCCGGGTCTGCGAGACGGTCGAGATCATGCTGAAGCGGATCATCGAGCTCTATGAGAGCGCCGACGCCGGCAAGATCAAGGCGCTGGCCGCGCTCGACGACCGGGTCGACCAGAAGCACGCCGCGATCAAGCTCTATCTGGCCAAGGTCACCAAGAACCCCCTGAGCGAGGACGAGGCGCTGCGCTGCCAGGAACTGATCGGCGCCTGCGTTAAGCTGGAGCAGGTCGGCGACATCATCGTGCGCAACATGCTTGTGCATGTCAGGAAGAAGCTCGAGCGCGGGCTGGAATTCACGCCCGAGGGCTGGCGCGAGCTTTGCGCTTTCCATGCCTCGGTTCTGGCCAATGCGCGGCTTGCCTTCAACGTGCTGGTCTCGCGCGACCCGGAAACCGCCCGCCAGTTGGTGCTCGAGAAGGACCTGCTGCGCGAGCGCGAGAAAGAGACCAGCGCCAGCCACTTCGTGCGGCTGCGCGACGGGACCGCGAAAAGCGTCGAGACCAGTTCGATCCATCTCGACACCATCCGCGACCTCAAGCAGATCAATTCGCTGCTCGCCTCCATGGCCTACCCGGTGCTGGAGGAGCGCGGGCTGCTCGGCGGCTCGCGGCTGAAGGCGAGCTAGCATCGCTGAAGGCGAGCTAGCATCGACCGACCGGCCCGCACACAATTAGCCTTCGTTCAATCCTCGCATCCGTCGGCTAGGTGACGGTGAGATTGATGACGGCTCCGACTGAGCGCCCGTACGGCACGAAGAGGGCCAGTCGAGACCACTGCCCAACCCGGTCAAGAAAACCTAAAGCGGCATCGACAATTTCTGCATTGCCCGTAGCGTCCATCCATGGTTTGAGGCCAGCTCATTCGGGATCGCTGTCCGCGCCATGCTGCCCCTCATTGCCCTGTTCATTGCCGCCTTCGCTTTCGGCACGACTGAATTCGTCATCGCCGGCGTGCTGCCGGAGGTAGCGCAGGGTCTGGGTGTTTCCGTGCCCACCGCCGGCTATCTCGTCTCCGGCTATGCCTGCGGCATCGCCGTTGGTGGTCCGCTCCTGGCGCTCGCAACCAGCACGGTCTCGCGAAAGTCGCTGCTCATCGCCCTGACCATTGCCTTCACTCTTGGCCAGGCCGCTTGCGCGCTGGCGCCCGATTTCACCTCGATGCTTCTCCTGCGCATTGCCACTGCAGTGGCGCATGGCTGCTATTTCGGCGTCGCCATGGTGGTCGCGGTCGGCCTGGTGCGTGAGGACCAGCGCGGCCGGGCGGTCGCGGTCATCCTCTCTGGATTGACCGTCTCCAACGTTATCGGCGTTCCGGCCGGCACCGCGATCGGCGGTCTCTGGGGCTGGCGGGCGACCTTCTGGGTGATGTGCGCGCTGGGCGTCGTCGCGATCGTTGCCATGCTTGCGCTGCTGCCCCGCACGGCAGGCGCCGCCAACCGGCCCGCCGGCCTCGCGCGCGAGGTGCGCGTCTTGGGGCGCCAGCAGGTCTGGACCTCGCTCATCCTGATGCTGATGTTGATGATCGGCCAGTTCGGCCTCTTCACCTACATCACGCCGACGCTGCTCGAAGTCACCGGCCTCCACGAAAGCCTGATCCCGTTTGTGCTGCTGCTCAACGGCGTCGGCGCGACGATCGGCGTTCTCTTGGGCGGCAAGCTTGCCGACTGGAAGCTGATGCCGTCGCTGATCGCCATGCTTTTCCTGCAGGCGGTTATGCTTGGCGTCATCTATGCGGTCAGTCCCTACCCGGTGCCGATGATCGTCGCGATCGTCATATGGGGCGGCCTCAACTTCGCCATCGGCGCGCCGATCCAGACCCGGATCCTGGCCTGGACGGCAGACGCCTCGAACCTTGCCTCGTCGCTGATTCCCTCGGGCTTCAATGTCGGCATCGCGCTCGCCGCCTCGCTGGGCGCTGCGATGCTCAATGCCGGTCTTGGCTATCGCAGCCTGCCGGTCGCCGGCGCGTTTGCCATGCTGGTGGCCCTGGCGGTCGCGCTTGCCTCGCAGGCTTGGGAATGGCGCAGCCGGGCGACGCCGCCGTTGCCGGCTGCGGCGGAATAGAGCCTTGGCGTGCCGCTCTGCCGCCTCAGACCTGAGGACGCAAGGAGCCAGAGCCGCCCGACAGGATCGACTTCAAACCGTGAAGCCCCTCCTCCAGCCTTTCGTGGCTGGATGCGGCACCCAACGCCAGCCGCAAGCCATCAGCGGCACTGGGCACGACGGAGAACTCTTCCGCCGGGCTGAGGGCCAATCCGCGACGGCGTGCGATCTCGGCGATATCCGATGAACGCAATCGCGCATCCAGCGGATACCAAAGATGCAGGCTTGATTCCGTCGAGGCGAAACCGGCCGGCAGGATCTTGCGCGCGATCGTCTGCCTGGCCTCTGCTTCGGCACGCACCGCGGCGGTGATCTCGCCGGCCAGGCCGCTTCGCACCCACTCGCAGGCGAGCCCCGTCATCAGCGGCGGCGCCATCATGGTGGTGCCCCGGATTGTCGCCGCGATCCGCTCGACGGATTTCGCGTCGGGCGCCGCCAGGAACGCCGTGCGCAGAAATGGCGAGATGCATTTCGCCAATGTAGCCAGGTGGAATGTCCGGTCCGGCGCCAGGCTGAGGAAGGCTGGCGGTGAAGCGGTCTGCAGGGGACTGTAGGGATCGTCCTCGACGATCACCAGGCCAAGCCTGCCCGCCATCCGAGCCAGATCCCGGCGCCGGCCCTCCGGCATGGTGAGCGTGGTCGGATTGTGAAGTGTCGGGTTGAGATAGAGGACGCGGGCGCCATATCGTCGCGCCGCTTCCTCCAGATGGTCGGGGCGCATGCCGTCATCGTCGCGTCCCGCCCCAGCCAGCTTTCGCCCCGTGGCCTGCGCCAGCGCGATCAGGCCGGGATAGGTCAGCGTATCGGTGAGGATCGTATCGCCCTCACGGGTTTGCGACAGAAGGACGGCGGCGAGCAGCGCCTGCGCCCCCGAACCAAGAGCCACGCGCTCGACAGGCAACCTGCCGCCGGCTGCGGCAAGCCAATACGAGCCGGCGGCGCGTTCCGCGGGAGAACCCGGGCCGGGATGGTAGGAAAGCAGTGCTTCGGCGCTGAAACGTTTGAGCAGTCCCTCGATGCCGCTCCGGATCAATGCCGGCAGGCTCAGGCCCGAAGGCGCCGGCGGAATGTTCATGCTCAGATCGAGGATCGGCTCTTCCGGCTCGCCGGGGGTGACGAAGGTGCCGCGACCGGTCGTTGCATCGATCAGGTTCCTGCGGCGGGCTTCGGTGAACGCCCGGGTGACCGTGGTCAGATCCACGCCAAGGAAGCGGGCAAGCTCTCGCTGCGGCGGCAGCCTGTCCCCCGGTTGCAGCCGCCCGATCGAGCGGGCAGCCGCAAGCGCCTCGACGATCTTGAGATAGAGCGGCCGTGAGTCTTCCGCCAAGGGAGAAAGCCAGCTGAGGTCCCCTTCACTGTTCATGCCACCGGTATCCATACATTTTGTCGCATTGTATGCATACAATAATCATATTAGTATGTATGCGCGACCTCAACGCCGATCGAATGCATGCGAGGTCCTGGAGTGATGACCATGCACGACGCGCACTATCCCCACCTCGAACCCTGGCGGGTCGGCATCCGCGGGCGATGCCCGCGTTGCGGAGAGGGCCGGCTGTTCGACGGATTTCTGAAGCTGGCGCCGAAATGTGAAGTCTGCGGGCTCGACTATTCTTTTGCCGATCCGGCCGACGGACCCGCCTTCTTCGTCATCTGCTTTGCCTGCGTGCCCTCCGTCCTGTTCGCCGTCTGGGCGCAGGTGACGTTCGAGCCATCAATGTGGTTCCACGCCTTCGTTTCGGTGCCGATCATCCTTGCGACCTGCATTCCGCCGCTCAGGCCGCTGAAAGGCTGGCTTGTCGCGAGCCAGTTCTACTACAAGGCCGCAGAAGGAAGACTGGCCAGGCCCGGCGAATAAGGTTCTCAAGTTCGCTTGCCTTGAGACCTAAAGGTCGATCCGGTACTTGAGGCTCTCCGCGCCACCATAGGCGGCGACTTTGGCGAAGCGCCCGACGAGAATGCCGCCATTGGCGAGCACCACCTTCTGGGATGCAAGATTGTCGAGATCCGTGGTGATCTCGACATAGTCGAGACCGACCGCCCTTGCCTCGTGAAGCATCAGCCGCAGCGCTTCGGTGGCATAGCCGCGCCCCTTCTTCCATGGCATCACGGCATAGCCGATGTGGCCGAGCACGTGCGGCGGCAGCGCCGACGTGCCCTTCTGCCAGCGAAGCCCGATCGAGCCGGCGGCCTCGCCGTCCCAGATCCAGCGCCGGAAGCCCGGCAGGCGTGGCACCATTGTGCCGTCCGGCAGTGCGATCGGCGGCCCCTTGGCCTCGGGGTCGTCCAGGTCGGCGAGAAATGCCACCGGATCTTCTTCAATGGCCTCGAGCTGCTCGCGCGTAGCCTCCAGCAGCCGCACATTGTCCGGCGACCAGCCGCGCTCCAGCGCCGCCTTGTAGGACGGCAGATGCTCGAGCGCTGGTTTGACGAGTTCGACCATGAAGCCGTGTCCTTTGCGAGATCGGCAGGCATAGCCCCGGTCAGGATCGCCCTCAAGCTGACTGAAAGCGGATTTCGCCCTTGTTGAGGAAGCACATCTTGTCGAAGAGCGATAAATCGAGTGGGTTCGGCAGCCGGACATCGTCAAGGTCGGGAAACGGCTTCCTGGACGCATGACCGGTCGACCTGGGAGATGAAGACCAGCACCAGCCCGCGTTCCCGGGCAAACGATCTCAAGGCGCGTATCTGCACCATGAGCTCGGGATCTTCGCGCTTCTGGTCGAGCAGTTGCAGATAGTCGATCACCGCCAGCGTGCCGCGCGGCACCGACCCCAACGCCTCGATGATATAAGCGGCGCTGATGGCGTCGGAATTGTCGAACTCGAACAGATGGTCGAAAACGGCAGGGTCGACGCCGATGTCGCGGAACCGGTCGAGGATATCGGCATGCATGTATTCCAGGGTGAAGAATACGGCGCGACTGCCCTGCTTCATGGCCGCCACGGCGAGTTCGAGGCTCATCAGCGTCTTACCCTGACCCGGCCGGGCCGCCACGAGGACCATGTCGCCGGGTATCAGTTGGGCCAGCAGCCTCCCGGCGGGTGCGGCCTCGGCGGCTTTCGCCGCAAGCAGGCTCCAGCTGCCAAAGCCTTCCTTGAAGGCCATGCGGTCAAGCGCCTCATGAAGGGGAACATTTTCCTTGCGCGACAGCAACCTCGCCTGGCGCTTCAGATGATAGACGGGTGCGGAAAGCCGCATCGAAAAACCTCCTATTGCGAGCAGTCTTCGCAATCCCTCCTTATGCCGATGCTCGAACAGTCGGTTTAGCGATCGAATGCCCTGCATGAACAATGCTTTCCCAACGGAGGGAGGAGGCGTGGGCGCGCCGGAATCAGATAGTAGCCAACTTCTTGCCTGTCGAAAATCGCAGATGCGCCAGCTTCGGCAGATCGCACTAGACAAGAAGTGTTTCGCCCATCGGCGCTATGCTCTTATGATTGGCGCAGGTGATTCACCACAAGCGATACCAGTTCGAGGGGGGATTAATCCGGTGCGGTTGATATCTGTTCCGCTTGGTGCCGCCGTCCTCTTCGTCCTCGCCGCTCTGACGGCATCGGTCGGCTCGTTCGCGGCGTTGCGCCCATCGAACATTCCGGACTGGCTGCAGCGCCATGTCGGCGACAACGAAGGTCAGATCTCGCAGGTCGTGCTGGAGCGGGCGCGCGCCCTCTACCAGAGGAAGGTCAGTGAAGGTTCGGTCAGCAACCCCTGCTACTTCGCGATGGATGCGACGCGGCCCGGCGACCTTGGCAACAGTGTGCTTGGCCAACGCTACTATATCATCTGCGAGGCCAAGCAGGTCTTTCGAGCGGTTTCTTCGGGCCATGGCGGCGGCCGCAATCTCAGAGGCGTTGCCGATTTCTCCAACGGCAGGCGTTGCGCGAAAAACTTCGGCAACGCGATGGATTCGGAGCTGACGGCAGGCGGAGCCTACATGACCGCCGAGACCAAGACGTCCTTCAAGGGCTATTATCGCGTCGGTGCGCAGAACGCGGTGTTCATGCGTACCTTCATCCAGTTCGATGGCGAAGGCGAAGCGGCGAACGCCAGGCAGCGCGTGATCGGCGGCCATCCGGCAGCCTTGCTCAGGGGCATGTGCCTGCGGAAAGATCCGAACAGCTCCTACGCCGACCATGACGGCTTCGTCCCGTTCGGCAAGCTGGTGAATTATGCCGGCGGCCGCAGCAATGGCTGCACCAGCTGGTCGCCGGCCGATGCCGAGCAGATCATCCCGTTGGTGAAGAACAACCCGACCACGCTCTACATCTATCCTGAATCGCGCGACATCGCCGCTGTGGCGCGCGCAAAAGCCGCCGGCCAAGCGCTGTCGGCTGGGGGCGTCTATTGGAACGCATCCTGCCTGAAGGAAATCGGCTCTCCGAAGTTCTGGCCGAAGAAGACCCTCGAGCCGATAATCGCGCTGTACAAGAAAGACCATCCGGCGCCGCCGCCGCAGCCGGTGCCGATCTGCAAGAACTGAGCCGGTCTTCTACTGGAGCAGCCCCTTGATGATGGCGCTCGCCTTGGCGAAATCCATCTGGCCGGCATATTTCTGCTTCAGCGCGCCGATCACCTTGCCCATGTCCTTCTGGCTGGCGGCACCCGTCGCCGCGATCGCCTCGCGCGCCGCCGCCGTGATCGCCACATCGTCGAGCTGTGCCGGCAGGAACTCGCGGATGATCTCCATCTCGCCGCGCTCCTGCGCCGCCAGTTCCGGCCGCTTGCCGTCCTCGAAGGCTTTGGCCGATTCCTCGCGCTGCTTCACCATCTTGGAAAGTATCTGCAGGATCTCTTCCTCGCTCGCCGCCGGCTTGCCCGCGCCGCGATTGGCGATGTCGCGGTCGTGGATGGCGGCCTGGATCAGCCTGAGCGTCGGCAGCCGATGCTTGTCCTGCGCCTTCATCGCGCTCTTCATGGATTCGGCGATTTTCTCGCGCATGATGCTTCTCCTTCGATCGCGGCGGACAATAGCTTCGCCGGACGCTCAAGGCAAATCCAGGCAAACCGTTGATTTTGCTCGGCGAAATAAAACGATTCCGCTCGGAGGAAGCGTCATTGACCGCTTTGCCGCCATCCCCTATGTACTGAGCCTCGCATGAACTGAAACTTTGGTTGCGCGCAGGCTCGCTAGTTCGCCGCCGCGCGTCGTTTGCTGTGCGGGTCGTCCCTCCAACGGAATGGTCCGGAAGCAGCCTCTAGGAGTGCCGCCATGGCCACGACCGCCCCCTGGACCACCGAAAAGCCGACCGCCCTTCTGGTGCTCGCCGACGGCACGGTGATCGAAGGCCGCGGCCTCGGCGCCACGGGATCGGCGGTCGCCGAAGTCTGCTTCAACACCGCCCTGACCGGCTACGAAGAGATCCTTACCGACCCCTCCTATGCCGGCCAGATCGTCACCTTCACCTTCCCGCATATCGGCAATGTCGGCACCAACAGCGAGGATATCGAGGATTTGCATCCAGCTGCCCGCGCGGGTGCCGTCGGCGCGATCCTCAAGGCCAATGTCACCGACCCCTCCAACTACCGGGCGGCCGGGCATCTCGACCAATGGCTCAAGAGGCGCGGCATCGTCGCGCTTTCGGGAATCGACACTCGCGCTCTCACCGTGCTGATCCGCGAGAAAGGCATGCCCAACGCCGTCATCGCCCATGCACCGGATGGCGTTTTCGACCTCGACGACCTGAAGCGGCGTGCCGCCGCCTGGTCGGGCCTTATCGGGCTGGACCTCGCCAAGGAGGTCACCTCGGGCCAATCCTCGGTCTGGCGCGAGACGCCCTGGGCCTGGAACAAAGGCTTCGGCGAGCAGGACGAGCCGTTGATGCATGTCGTGGCCATCGATTATGGCGTCAAGCGAAACATCCTGCGCCTGCTTGCGGGCCTCGGCGCCAAGGTCACCGTCGTGCCGGCCAAGACCGGCGCGGAAGAGATCCTGGCCATGCAGCCGGACGGTATCTTCCTGTCCAACGGTCCCGGCGACCCGGAAGCGACGGGTGAGTACGCCGTGCCGGTCATCCAGGACCTGCTGAAAAGCGATCTCCCGGTGTTCGGCATCTGCCTCGGCCATCAGATGCTGGCGCTGGCGCTCGGCGGCAAGACCGAGAAGATGCATCAGGGCCATCACGGCGCCAACCATCCGGTGAAGGACCACACGACCGGCAAGGTCGAGATCGTCTCGATGAACCATGGCTTCGCCGTCGACGCGGACTCGCTGCCCGAAGGCGTCGAGGAAACCCACGTCTCGCTGTTTGACGGCTCGAATTGCGGCATCGCGCTGACTGGCCGGCCGGTGTTCTCGGTCCAGCACCATCCCGAGGCCTCACCCGGCCCGCAGGATTCGCACTATCTCTTCCGCCGCTTCGTCAATCTCATTCGCGAGCGGCGCGGCGAGCCGGCGCTGGCCGAGCGCGCCTAGCTCAAAGCGCCCAGTCCAAGGCGATTCGGGGTCAGGCGGAGCCGCGGTCGAAGACGGGCGCGGAGCGACCACACTGGGCGGGGTCCGAGAACCGGAGCGGACCGTACTTTTGGGTCGTGCGCACTGGAAGCGCAGGAAGCCGTCATTTAACAGGCCGGCATCACCCGACTATCAACACGCCTTAAGCCGCGTCGGTCACCGCTTCCTGCGCGTGCATGCGCTCGACCTCCTTCGGTGTCGGCTTGGCGACCTTCGTCACGAAGACGATCACCGCCAATGTGAGGAAAACCGCGCCGAGCACATAGGGCGCGCCGCCGAACTCAATCGGCGCGCTTGGGCCGGTGAACCAGGAAAAGATCGCCGTATAAAGCAGCGGCGTGATGATCGAGGTGATCGAGAAGATCGAGGTCATCGCGCCCTGCAATTCGCCTTGCGCCGAAGGCGGCACCTTGGCCGCCGCAAGGCTCCTCAATGGCGGGTCGGCGAGTGCTTCCAGGCAGCCGGCGACGATCACCGCGTAGATCATCCAGCCCTGCGTCGCAAACGCGTAGCCAAAGGCGCTGAGCGCGGTGAAGGTCAGGCCGATCGCGGCGGTCCTCCACTCGCCGAGCTTCGGGATGACGCGCGGCAGCACCGTCGCCATGACGATCGCGCCGCAAAGGCCGAAGGCGCCGAGCGAGAAGCCGATCTGCTGCTCATTCCAGCCATAACGGTAGCTTGAAACGAAAGACCAGACCGCCGGATACATCATGTGGCCGAGCGTCATCAGGAAAAAGACCAGCCCGATCCAGCCAATGCCGGGATAGTTGCGCATCTGGATCAGCGTGCCGACCGGATTGGCGCGTTTCCATTCGAAGCGGCGACGATGCTGCTCGTCCAGCGTCTCCGGCAGCAAGAACATCGCGATGAGGAAGTTCACGAAGGCGAGCCCGGCGGCGAAATAGAACGGCACGCGCGGCCCGAACGTGCCGAGCAGTCCGCCGAGCACCGGGCCGATGACGAAGCCGACGCCGAAGGCAATGCCGAGCAGGCCGAAATTCTTGGCCCTGTTCTCGTCGTTCGAGATGTCGGCGATGAAGGCCGACGTCGTCGAATAGCTGGCGCCGGAAATGCCGGCGAGCACGCGTCCGATGAACAGCATCGGATAGGACCAGGCGATGGCGCAGATCAGATTGTCGATGGAG
>NZ_RZST01000133.1:0-14396 GCF_003997575.1 Mesorhizobium sp. M1A.F.Ca.IN.022.07.1.1 | reverse complement strand
CTGCCCAACGATCCGCGGGTGCTGCTCGGCATGACCGCCAATGTCGCGGCGACCGTCGGCAGCAAGGCGCAGCTGGTGTCTATCCCGCTGACCGCCATGGCTGAGAAGGACGGCAAGCACATCGTCTGGACGGTCGACCGCGCGTCCGACACGGTGCATCCGCGCCCGATCAAGGTGGCGAACTTCACCGCCGACGGCGTTGCCGTTGCCGAAGGTTTGAAGCAGGGCGACGTGGTGGTGGCCGCCGGCACACAGTTCATGACCGACAATCTGAAAGTGAAGCTTTCCGGCGATGCCGCCCAGCAGTCCGCCTCGGCGGAGGATGACGTCGCCGCCACCAGCAGCCTGCGCTAACCAGGCGAAAGAACGCCTTTCCCGACCTCGCTGCCGTGAGCCGCGAGCCGGGCAGGGCATGGGTTCCGGGCGGCGAAATCGCCCGATCGACGAGACGCGGCATTGGTATCCCCCGCACCACGGCCGCGTCGAGCGCGATTGCGAGTCTCTCTCCGCTTGAGGTGCTCGCCGCCCGGAAGCCCACCGAGAACTCATGAGCCGCAAGGCATGCTGCCTTGCCGCCAATTGGACTGGACCTGCGCCATGACCACGGACAGCAGCACTGAAAAGCGTCCCTTCAACCTCTCGCGCTGGGCGATCGGGCATCCGAGCATCGCGCGCTTCCTGTTCGGCCTCATTATTCTGGCCGGCGCGCTAGGCCTGATGCGCATGGGCCAGAAGGAAGACCCGGACTTCACCTTCCGCGTCATGGTCGTGCAGGCAGTCTGGCCGGGCGCCTCGATCCAGGACATGGAAGACCAGGTCGTCAACAAGATCGAGCGCAAGCTGCAGGAGACGCCGCATCTCGACTTTGTCCGCTCCTACACCCGCGCCGGCAGCGCCATCATCACGCTCCAGGTAAAGGGCGACACCAACGCCGAGG
Organism: Mesorhizobium sp. M1A.F.Ca.IN.022.07.1.1; assembly: GCF_003997575.1. Classification (NCBI taxonomy): domain Bacteria; kingdom Pseudomonadati; phylum Pseudomonadota; class Alphaproteobacteria; order Hyphomicrobiales; family Phyllobacteriaceae; genus Mesorhizobium; species Mesorhizobium sp. M1A.F.Ca.IN.022.07.1.1. Next base: position 13,459 of record NZ_RZST01000133.1, on the reverse strand, counting down.
AGGTGAAGGATGCCTTCTACCAGGTGCGCAAGAAGGTCGGCGATATCGCCAACGAACTGCCGCAGGGCCTGCTCGGCCCCTATTTCAACGACGAGTTCGGCGACACCTTCATCACGCTGCATTCGATCAGCGGCGACGGCTTCACCTATCCCGAGCTGAAGAAATTCGCCGTTCAGGCGCGCGACATGCTGCTGGCGACGCCGGGCGTCGAAAAGGCCGTCATCATCGGCGACCAGCCCGAGAAGATCTATATCGATGTGTCCTCCAAGGCGCTCGCCGAGCGCGGCCTGACGGTGCTTGACCTGCAGAATGCCGTGAAAGGGCAGAACGCCGTCGATCCGGCGGGCTCGGTCGATACCGGCTTGCGCTCGGTTCGCATCTCGGTCGAGGGCGACGTCACCAAGGCCGCCGATATCCGCGAGCTGAGGCTGCGCGCCGGCAATCAGGTGACGCGTCTTGGCGACATCGCCACGGTCTCTTCCGGCCTCGAGGACCCTTATGAGCGCAAGTACCGCTTCAACGGCCACGAAAGCGTCCAGGTCGGCGTCGTCATGGCCAAGGGCTTCAATGTCAGGGACGTCGGTAAGGATGTCGAGGCGACCTACAAGCGCTTCGAGGAAGGTCTGCCCTATGGCGTTGCGGTCGACCAGATCTCCGACCAGCCGGAGGTGGTCAAGGATGCCGTCAACGAATTCATGGAGGCGCTCGGCGAGGCGTTGCTGATCGTTCTCGTCGTCTCGTTCCTGTCGATCGGCTGGCGCTCCGGCCTGGTGATCGCGATCGCCATCCCGCTGGTTTTAGCCGCCACCTTCGCCATCATGTACGAGATCGGCATCGACCTGCAGCGCATCTCGCTCGGCGCGCTGATCATCGCGCTCGGTCTGCTGGTCGACGACGCCATGATCGTCGTCGAGATGATGGAGCGCAAGCTGGAGGAGGGGCTGGTCAAGATCGAGGCGGCGAGCTTCGCCTATTCCTCGACCGCCTTCCCGATGCTGACCGGCACGCTGATCACCACCGCGGGCTTCATCCCGGTCGGCTTCGCGGCCTCCACCGCGGGCGAATATGTGCGCACGCTGTTCTATGTCGTCGGCATCGCACTGGTCGTGTCGTGGTTCGTCGCGGTCTATTTCACGCCCTGGCTGGGCTACATGATCCTGAAGCAGCGCAAGCACGCCGGCACCCAGCACGACGTCTTCGATACCGGCTTCTACCGGCGGCTGCGTGCGACGGTCACCTGGGCCGTGCGCCACCGCATCATCGTGCTGGCGATGACGCTGGTCACTTTCGGCACCAGCCTCTGGGCCTTCCAGTTCATCCCGCAGAACTTCTTCCCGCAGTCGTCACGTCCGGAAATCCTGGTCGATCTCTGGCTGCCGGAAGGTACCTCGATCAAGGAGGTCGAGAACCAAGCCAAGGCGCTCGAAGCGAAGATGATGGACGACCAGGACAAGCGCTTCATCGCCACCTATATCGGCGAGGGCGCCCCGCGCTTCTTCCTGCCGCTCGACCAGCAGCTTCGCAATCCGAACTTCGCCCAGCTTCTGGTGATGGCCAAGGATGAGCCGGCGCGCGAGCGGCTGATCGTCAAGATGCGAGGCATTCTCGCCAAGGACTTCCCGTCGATCCGCGCCAAGGTCGATCGTTTGTTCCTCGGTCCGCCGACCGGCTGGCCGGTGCAAATGCGCATCATGGGGCCGGATCGCCAGGAGGTGCGCCGCATCGCCGACGAGGTGAAGGCAAGGTTCGAAGCAAACCCGCTGCTCGGCGCCGTCCATGACGACTGGCTGGAGCCGGTGCCGGCGATGAAGCTGGTGATCGACCAGGACCGAGCCCGGGCACTAGGCGTCACATCGCAGCGCATTCGCCAGATGCTGCAGGCAACCATGTCCGGTGCGCCGCTCGACGATTTCCGCGACGGCGAAGAGACGGTCTCGATCGTCGCCCGCGAGCCGGAGGCGACCCGTCATCTGCTGTCCTCGGTCGACTCCGTCTACATCCCGACCGACTTCGGCGGCTCCGTGCCCCTGTCCCAGGTGGCGAAAGTGGTGCCCGTGATGGAGCAGGGCATCGAGTGGCGGCGCGACCGTCTGCCGACCATCAGCGTGCGCGCCACGTTGCCGGATGGCGTGCAGTCGAACGACGTCGTCACCAAGATGTACAACGACATGAAGGACCTGCGCGCCGGCCTTGCCCCCGGCTACAAGATCGAGATCCAGGGCGGCGCGGAGGACTCGGCCGAAAGCCAGGCCTCGATCGCCGCCAAGGCACCGATCATGCTGGCCGTCATCGTCATCTTGCTGATGGTCCAGCTGCAGCATTTCGGCAAGTCGATGCTGGTGCTGGCCACCGGCCCGCTCGGCATCATCGGTGCCGCGGCAGCCCTTCTGATCAGCGGCGCGCCCTTCGGCTTTGTCGCCATCCTCGGCGTCATCGCGCTGCTCGGCATCATCATGCGAAACTCGATCATCCTGGTCGACCAGATCGACCAGGACATCGCCGCCGGCATGGATCGATCGGAAGCGATCGTCGGCGCTGCGGTGCGCCGCTTCCGCCCGATCATGCTGACGGCGCTGACCGCGGTGCTTGCGCTGATCCCGATCTCGCGCGCCGTCTTCTGGGGGCCTCTGGCCTACGCCATGATGGGCGGCATCCTCGTCGCCACCGTGCTCACCATCCTGGTGCTGCCGGCGGGCTATGCCCTGTTCTTCGGCCGCGAGCCCAAGAAGGCCAAGACAGGCGAGCAGGCGCAGGAGCCGGAACAGGTCGAAGGCATCGAAAGACCGCAGCTGGCGCTGGCTGCGGAATAAGAAGGTGGCAACCTCGAATCATCCGCCATCGGCGAAAGCCGGTGGCGGATGATGCGCATCGAAAGAACGCCTCGCGCCGCCGCGGCGCGCTCGGCGAGGCGCCTACGCCAATTCCTCGGAATGCGCGACCGTCACGCCATACTCCGCGGCCGAGTCGAGCATCGTATGCCACAGGCTTTCGGCAAAGGTTGCGAATACCAAGAGGTTGAACACGGCCTGGCCGTCTTGTCGGTTCTTCCCGCGCCAGAGCGTCACGCTGGTATGGTCGATCGAGGTGGCGGCTGCCGTGCCGACCGGGAATATTTCGGGGTGCAGGTCGATCGACGACAGCTTGGCCAGCATCGTGCGCGCCTTGTCGCCGGAAACGCTGATCAACGCGCGCGCATGTGATTGATCGGAAAGCGAGGCCAAACCGGCAAACACGCGGGCAAGGGTCTCCATCCTTTGCCCGCCGCCTCTCGACAGCACCAGAAACTGGTCCGGTCCTGACCAGATCAGCGTCGCGTCGGCCGTGTCGGCCGCCTTGGGTGTTTCCGGTGCGGCGACGCCGAAGCGAGCCTTCGCGGCATTGACCGTCTCGGCCGCCTTGCCGCGACGCGCCATCACCTGAACGAGGTCGAAATTGCGGATCTCGGTCAGCGACACGCCGGCTTCGCCCGGCGCGCCATAACGGCCGGCGACCAGGGCGCGCTCGAGCGGGCTGCGGATGTTCCAGGAAAAATCAGCCACGCTGGCGCCCTCCATCCGGATCGTAGAAGACGGAATTGCAGAGCTCGACATCGTACTCCTCGCCACGCAGCGGATCATGAGCGCGCACGATCTCACCAATGCGCGCACGGCCACGCTCGACGAGGCCGAGCCCGATCCACTGGTCGAGCACCGGTGAGAAGCAGACCGAGGTGATATAGCCCTGGTCGTTGTCTGGTCCGGGGGTCTCGCCCTTGGGAACGATGTGCGCGCCGGAGCGTAGGCGGCGCGCCTTGTCGGTCGGCTTGATGCCGACGACCACCTGCCGGTTCGGCGCGACGAGTGCTTCGCGGCCGGCCATGACGCGGCCGATGAAATCCTTCTTGGTCGACATCATCTTGCCGAGACCGAGATCGGCAGCCGTTGTGGTGCCGTTGAGCTCCGGTCCGGCGACATGGCCCTTTTCGATGCGCATCACGCCGAGCGCCTCGGTGCCGTAAGGCGTCACGCCGAACGGCTTTCCCGCGATCATCAGGTTGCGCGCCAGAGCCTCGCCGTAGCGCGCCGGCACCGAAATCTCGAACGCCATCTCGCCGGAGAAGGAGATCCGGAACAGCCTCGCCTTGATGCCGCCGCGCAGCTTGACTTCGCGCGCGCCCATGAACGGAAAGCCTTCGTTCGACAGGTCTTCGGCCGGATCGACGATCTCCTTCAGCAGATCGCGGGTCTTCGGACCGGCGATGGAGAATTGCGCCCACTGGTCGGAGACCGAGGTCAGCTGCACGTCGAGTTCGGGGAATAGGACCTGGCGGCAGAATTCGAGATGCTGCATCACCAGCCCAGCCTTGGCGGTCGTGGTTGTGAGGAAATAATGGTCCTCGGCCAGGCGCGAGGTGGTGCCGTCGTCATAGACGACACCGTCCTCGCGCAGCATCAGTCCGTAACGCGCCTTGCCGACGGCGAGGCTGGAGAACGCGTTGATATAGACGCGGTCGAGGAAGGCGCCGGCATCCGGGCCGTGCACGTCGATCTTGCCCAGCGTCGAGACATCGCAGAAGCCGACGCCGCTTCGCACCGCCTTGACCTCGCGGGTGACCGATTCCAGCCAGTCTTTTTCGCCGGGTAACGGATACCATTGCGCGCGCTTCCACAGGCCGGTGTCGACGAATACCGCGCCCTGTTCGGCCGCCCAGTGATGCGACGGCGTCAGCCGCGTCGCATGGAAATTCTCGTCCCGATGGTGGCCGGCGAAGGCGCCGATGGCGACCGGCACATAAGGCGGCCGGTAGATCGTCGTGCCCGTCTCGGGAATGGATTTACCCGATACCGCCGCCATGATGGCGAGGCCGGCGACATTCGAGGTCTTGCCCTGGTCGGTCGCCATGCCGAGCGTCGTGTAGCGCTTCAGATGCTCGACCGACTCGAAACCCTCGCGCTGCGCCAGCTCGACATCGGACGCCGTCACGTCATGCTGCTGGTCGACGAAGGCCTTGCCTTTGCCGGCGACATGCCAGAGCGGCGTCAGCGAAAAGGCCTCGTCGTCGGCGAGGGGCGCAGATCCGGCGTTGCCGCTCCGTCCCGTATCGCGCGCCGCTGCCGCACCTGCCTCGAAACCTTCCCGCAGGCAGGCGCCAAGGCCGAAGGCGCCGTTCGCCGCGCCTGCCGCCACCATGCCGGGCGGCGCGCCGTCCGGCACGAAGGCGGCGATATCGTCGCGCCATTTCGGCCGGCCGCGATGATAGGAGGTGAGGCCGACCGCCGGGTTCCAGCCGCCGGAGACGGCAAGCCCGTCGGCCTCGACTTCGGCGCGCGCGCCGCCGGTGAGCGACACGGAAATCTTGCGCACACCGTTCTTGCCGCCGTCGACGCCGCTGACGGAGCCGTTGAGCACCGGGAAGCCGCCCTTGCCGGCCAGCGAGCGATGGGCCGGCGAAACGTCTGGCCGCCCATCGATCACCGCAGCGACCTGCAGTCCGGCTGCGATCGCCGCCTCCACGGTGCGCCAGCCATCCTCATTGTTGGTGAACAGCGCAATGCGCCGCGCCGGAGCCGCGGCGTAGCGGTTGATGTAGCTGCGCATGGCGGACGCCATCATCACGCCAGGCGTATCGTTGCCGGCGAAGACGATGGGACGTTCGATCGCGCCCGCCGCGACGACGCAGCGCTTGGCGACGATACGCCAAAGCCGCTGCCGCACCTGATGCTCCGGCGGTAGGGGCAGATGGTCGTTGACGCGCTCGATCGCGCCATAGGTACCGCCGTCATAGACGCCGAACAGCGTCGTGCGCGTCATGATGCGAACGTCCGGCATCGCCGCGAGTTCGTCCAGAGAACGGGCAATCCATTCGGCCGCCGGCAGCCCGTCGATCGGACCGCCATCGCCCAGCAAGCGCCCGCCGAGGACAAAATCCTCCTCGCACAGGATGACGCGCGCGCCGCAGCGCGCGGCGGCAAGGGCGGCGGCGAGGCCAGCCGGGCCGGAGCCGGCGATGGCCACGTCGCAATGCGCCCACGCTTTGTCATAGCGATCGGGATCGGGAATGCCCGCCGCGCGGCCGAGGCCGGCGGCGCGGCGAATCGCCGGTTCGTAGATCGTCTCCCAGAACTTCGCCGGCCACATGAAGGTCTTGTAGTAGAAGCCGGCGACGAAAATCGGCGCGAAGAGCTGGTTGACCGCCATGACGTCGAAATTGAGCGACGGCCAGCGGTTCTGGCTGGCGGCCTCGAGCCCTTCATAGAGCTCGGCGGTCGTTGCCTTGGTGTTCGGCTCGCGCCTCGCGCCACTGCGCAGTTCGACCAGAGCGTTGGGCTCTTCCGAACCCGCCGTCAGGATGCCGCGCGGGCGGTGATATTTGAACGAGCGGCCGACCAGCTTGACGCCGTTGGCGACGAGCGCCGAGGCAAGCGTATCGCCCTGGAAGCCGGAGAGTGTCTTACCGTCGAAGCGGAAGCTGAGCGGCGCCGAACGGTCGATAAGGCCACCGGCGGACAGACGGTTTGCCTGGTTGCCGCGCATCAAGCACCAACCTTGGCGGAGCCGGCGCCCGCCGCCGGCTCGACAGCCGAAATCTCATGCGTCAGCGTGTTGCGCTTGACCTTCAGCCAAGCCCGGCAGCCGCCGCCGTGATACCAATGCTCGCTCATCACACCGGCGATGTTGTCGCGCAGGTAGACGTAGTCGTAGACGGCGTCTTCACCGGCATCGGCAGGCGGGCGCTGCGGCTTGGCGTCGCCGAGATAGGTGAACTCGCCGAGTTCGCGTTCGCCGCAGAAGGGACAGACTATGCGCATGGTCGGGTCTTCAATGGAGGTTCGGTTGGGCGCCCTGGCCCTTCTCGTCAATCATGGCGCCGCGCTGGAACCGGTCGAGGCGGAAGCGGGCGGCTTCCTTGTGCGATTGATCGCGGGCGATGAGATGAGCAAAGACGAAGCCGGAGCCAGGCGTCGCCTTGAAGCCGCCATAGCACCAGCCGGCATTGAGATAGAGGCCGTCGACCGGGCTCTTGTCGATGATCGGCGAGCCGTCCATCGACATGTCCATGATGCCGCCCCACTGGCGCAGAAGCCGCACGCGGCCGATCATCGGGATCAGCGCCATGCCGCCTTCGCAAACATCCTCCACGACAGGCAGATTGCCGCGCTGGGCATAGGAGTTGTAGCCGTCGATGTCGCCGCCGAACACCAGCCCGCCCTTGTCCGACTGGCTGACATAGAAATGCCCGGCGCCGAAGGTCATGACGTTGGGCAGGAGCGGCTTGATCGCTTCGGAGACGAAGGCCTGCAGTACATGGCTCTCGATCGGCAGGCGCAGTCCGGCCATCGCCGCGACGCGTGAGGAACTGCCGGCGACCGCCATGCCGACCTTGCCGGCGCCGATCCGGCCGCGCGAGGTCTCGACGCCGGAGACCTTGCCGTTGGTGTCGCGCATGAAGCCGGTGACTTCGCAGTTCTGGATGATGTCGACGCCGAGCTCGCTCGCCGCGTGCGCGTAGCCCCAGACCACGGCATCGTGACGTGCCGTGCCGCCGCGTCGCTGCAACAGCCCGCCCTGCACCGGGAAGCGCGCATTGTCGAAGTTCAGGAACGGCATCATCTTCCTGAGCGCCGCCTGGTCGAGCAGCTCGGCATCGATGCCGTTGATGCGCATGGTGTTGCCGCGTCGGGCAAAGGCGTCGCGCTGCGGGTCGGAATGGTAGAGGTTGATGACGCCGCGCTGGCTGACCATCGCGTTGTAGTTCAAATCCTGCTCCATCCGCTCCCACAGCTTCATCGACAATTCGTAAAAGCCGGTGTTGCCGGGCAGGCCGTAATTGGAGCGGATGATGGTGGTGTTGCGGCCGGCATTGCCGGAGCCGATCCAGCCCTTCTCCAGCACCGCAACGTTGCGGATGCCAAACTCGTTGGCGAGGAACCAGGCGGTCGCCAGCCCGTGCCCGCCGCCGCCGATGATCACCACGTCGTAGCGATCCTTCGGAGCCGCATCCCGCCAGGTCGGCTTCCAGGTCTTGTGGCCGGAGAGGGCGGCACGGGCGAGCGAGAAGATCGAGTATTTCATGAAATCATTCCGAGGCCGCTCGCCCACGCCGACTCTTCTCTATCGCATCGGATTGCACGGCCGACGGGCTTTAGATGTCCAGCGTGTGGTCGCGCTCCCACTGCGTGAAGTGCGAAGCATAGGAATTCCATTCCTGTTGCTTCAGCTTTAGATATGCCGACGAAAATTCCTCACCCAGCGCCGCCTTCAGCGATTTGTCCTTGTCGAACTCACGCAGCGCATCGAGCAGGTTGAGCGGCAGTTTCGGCGCATCCGTCACGGTATGACCGAACTGGTACATGTCGATGTCGTAGCGCTTGCCGGGATCGGCCTTCGAGCGGATGCCGTCGAGGCCGGCAGCGATGATCACTGCCTGCAGCAAATAGGGATTGGCGGCGCCGTCCGGCAGACGCAGCTCGAAGCGGCCCGGTCCCGGCACGCGCACCATGTGGGTACGGTTGTTACCGGTCCAGGTCACGGTGTTCGGCGCCCAGGTGGCGCCCGAAATGGTGCGCGGCGCGTTGATGCGCTTGTAGGAATTGACCGTCGGGTTGGTGATCGCGGCAAGTGCCGAAGCATGCTTCATGATGCCGCCGAGGAAGTTCCTGCCCTTGGCGGACAGGCCGAGCTCCTCCGAATTGTCGGCGAAGACATTGGTCTTGCCGGTCTCGTCCCACACCGAGATGTGCGCATGGCAGCCATTGCCGGTCAGGCCCTGGAAGGGCTTGGGCATGAAAGTCGCGCGCAGCCCGTGGTTTTCCGCAACTGACTTGACCATAAACTTGAAGAAAGAGTGCTTGTCGGCGGTCGCCAGCGCGTGATCGAAGGTCCAGTTCATTTCGAACTGGCCGTTGGCGTCCTCATGGTCGTTCTGGTACGGACCCCAGCCCAGCGCCAGCATATGGTCGCAGATCTCGGCGATCACGTCGTAGCGACGCATCACCGCTTGCTGGTCGTAGCAGGGTTTCGACGCCGTGTCGTACTGGTCGGAGATAGCGCTGCCGTCCGGCGAGATCAGGAAGAACTCGGCCTCGATGCCGGTCTTGACATGCATGCCGTCGCGGGCGGCCTCTTCGATCAGCCGCTTCAACGTGTTGCGCGGCGCCTGGTCGACGAGCTTGTCGTCCATCACGCACGTGGCCGCCACCCAGGCTACCTCCGGCTTCCACGGCAGCTGGATCACCGAATCCGGATCCGGCACCGCCAGCATGTCGGGGTGCGCCGGCGTGAGATCGAGCCACGTGGCGAAGCCGGCAAATCCGGCGCCGTCCTTCTGCATGTCGGCGATCGCCTGCGCCGGCACCAGCTTGGCACGCTGCCCGCCGAACAGGTCGGTGTAGGAGATCATGAAGTATTTGACGCCGTTCTCCTTGGCGAATGCGGCGAGATCGTTCCCCATTATAGTTCCTCGCTTATGTGATCCTGGATGGAGTGTCCTAGAAGCCGTTCTTCCCCGGTATCCAGTTGGTGCCGGCAAGCGGCACGCCGGCCATGGCGGCTGCTTCGATGCTGAGCGCGACCAGGTCCTCGGGCTCGAGATTGTGCAGGCTGTTCTTGCCGCAGGCGCGGGCAATGGTTTGAGCCTCGAGCGTCATCACCTTCAAGTAGTTGGCGAGCCGCCGACCGGCGGCGATCGGATCGACGCGCTTCATCAACTCGGGATCCTGCGTGGTGATGCCGGCCGGGTCCTTGCCTTCGTGCCAGTCGTCATAGGCGCCGGCCGTGGTGCCGAGCGCGTTGTAATCCGTCTCCCAGCGCGGGTCGTTGTCGCCAAGCGCCACGAGTGCGGCGGTGCCGATCGACACCGCGTCGACGCCGAGCGCCAGCGCCTTGGCGACATCGGCGCCGTTGCGGATGCCGCCGGAGACGATCAGCTGCACCTTGCGGTGCATGCCGAGGTCCTGCAGCGCCTGCACCGCCGGCCTGATGCAGGCGAGCGTCGGCTGACCGACGTTCTCGATGAATACTTCCTGGGTCGCGGCGGTGCCGCCCTGCATGCCGTCGACCACGACGACGTCGGCGCCGGCCTTCACCGCAAGCGCGGTGTCGTAATAAGGACGGGCGCCCCCGACCTTGACGTAGATCGGCTTCTCCCAGTCGGTGATCTCGCGCAGCTCCAGGATCTTGATCTCGAGATCGTCCGGGCCGGTCCAGTCGGGATGGCGCGAGGCCGAGCGCTGGTCGATGCCCTTGGGCAGCGTGCGCATCTCGGCGACGCGGTCGGAGATCTTCTGTCCCAGCAGCATGCCGCCGCCGCCGGGCTTGGCGCCCTGTCCGACGACAACTTCGATCGCGTCGGCACGGCGCAGGTCACGCGGGTTCATGCCGTAGCGCGACGGCAGGTATTGGTAGACCAGCGTCTTCGAATGGCCGCGCTCTTCCTCGGTCATGCCGCCGTCGCCGGTAGTGGTCGAGGTGCCGGAAAGCGTCGCGCCTCGGCCGAGCGCTTCCTTGGCCGGACCGGAGAGCGAGCCGAAGCTCATGCCGGCGATGGTGATCGGGATCTTCAGCTCGATCGGCTTTTTGGCGTGGCGCGAGCCCAGCACCACGCTGGTGTCGCAGCGCTCCCTATAGCCTTCAAGCGGATAGCGCGAGATCGAGGCGCCGAGGAACAGGAGGTCGTCGAAATGCGGCAGCTTGCGCTTGGCGCCGGCCCCGCGGATGTCGTAGATGCCGGTCGCGGCCGCGCGGCGTATTTCGGAAAGCGTGTAGTCGTCGAAGGTCGCGGACTTGCGTGGCGTCGTCGGCGGGTTGCGGTAGGTCATCTTGCCTCAATACGCGTCGGCGTTGTCGATATTGAAATTGTAGAGCTTCCGGGCCGAGCCGTAGCGCTTGAACTCCGAAGCTTCGACGTCGGTGACGCCGGCCTTGTCGAGCAGGCCCTGCAGCAGTTCGATATGCTCGGGCCGCATCTCCTTGGCGATGCAGTCGGCACCCAGGCTTTCGACCTTGCCGCGCACGAAGAGCCGCGCCTCATAGATGGAATCGCCGAGGGCGTCGCCGGCATCGCCCAGCACCACCAGATTACCGGACTGCGCCATGAAGGCCGACATGTGGCCGATATTGCCGTGCACGACGATATCGATGCCCTTCATCGAGATGCCGCAGCGCGAGGAAGCATTGCCCTCGATGACCAAGAGGCCGCCGCGGCCGGTGGCGCCGGCATACTGGCTGGCATCGCCTTTGACCACGATCGAGCCGGACATCATGTTCTCGCCGACGCCGGGGCCGGCCGAGCCATGCACGGTGATCGCGGCACCATCATTCATGCCGGCGCAGTAATAGCCGACGCTGCCGCGCACATCGATGCTGATCGGCTGGTCGACGCCGACGGCGACCGAATGGCTGCCTTTCGGGTTGAGCACTTCCCAAGCGGTCTCGTTCGAGCCGGGGGTCAGCTGATGAAGCGCCTGGTTCAGCTCGCGCAGCGACTGTTCTGCGAGGTCGAAGACCCTCGCATGGCCTTGCTCGCGCTGCGCCTTCGGCATGGGTGTTGCAGGCATGAACTCAATGCTCCCAGAAATAGACCGTTGCGGGCTCCGGCTCCCAGACCCTCGCATTGTCTATGCCGGGCAATTTTGTGAGCGCGCGATATTCCGAGCCAAACGCGACATACTGGTCGGTCTCGGCCATCACGGCCGGCTTGCAGGCGATCGGATCGCGCACAACGCCGAAGCCGTTCTTGGTCCCGACGACGAAGGTGAAAAAGCCGTCGAGGTCGGAGAGCGTGCCTTCGAGCGCTTCGCCGAGATTCTTGCCATGCGCCATCCTGTTGGAGAGATAGGCGGCCGCCACTTCCGTATCATTCTCCGTCTCGAAGGTCATACCTTCACGCACCAGCTCGCGGCGGACATTGTTGTGGTTGGAGAGCGAACCGTTGTGCACCAGGCACTGGTCGGCGCCGGTCGAGAAGGGATGCGCGCCCATCGTAGTGACCGCCGACTCCGTCGCCATGCGGGTGTGGCCGATGCCATGCGTGCCGGTCATCGAGCGCACGTCGAAGCGATCGACGACGGCTTCCGGCAGGCCGACTTCCTTGTAGATCTCGACCGCTTCGCCGGCGCCCATGATGCGGATATCGGGCCGAAGCGACTGCAGCGCCTCACGCGCGGCGTCGACCTTGTCGGGCGTGGTGCGGATAACCGCATGCGTCGACTTCACCGCGACGCTCACCGGCGCGCCGACCGCCTTGGCGAGCTCGACGTCGAGGCCGCGGAAATCGCGCTCGGGTTTCGGCGACTGCACGGTGATCTTGGCCTCGTTGCCGGTCGCCGCGCCATAGATGGCGATGCCGGCGCTGTCCGGACCGCGGTCGCTGAGCGAGATCAGCATCTCCGACAACATCGCGCCGAGCTTCGGCTCCAGCGTCTTGTCCTTGAGGAAAAGTCCGACGATTCCGCACATGTCAGCCTCCGACGTTTGTGGCTTCCAGATGGTGTACCGAATGAAATCCGCGAATTCAATGGTATGAAAGAAATTTTCCTCTGATTATATATCCGCCTTCGAGCCGCTTGTAGCGTTGTCGCCGTCCGGATGGCCGTGGGTCCATATCGCGTGGCGAATGCGCGCTATCGTGTAGGCATCGAGGATCGACAGCGCATAGATCAGGAACCCGCCGGCATGGCGACCGATGAAGCTGGCATCCGCCGGCGCCACCTTGGTTGTGACCCAGCCGAGGATCACCATGAAGAACAGGAACTGCAGGCCCCGCGCCGGCAAGCCGAGCATGACATGTCCGCTGCCCGGCAGGGCGATCGCGGAGGCCAGAACAAGATAAGGGTTCGAAGGCCGGGCGGCGGGTTCGGTGGCGTTGCTCATGCGGCCTGCCTCTCGCACTGGTTGATCGCGTCGCGAACCGAGGATGCGGCTCCGAGCAGTTTTTCGATCAATGCCGGATCGAGCCTCGCGTCGCCGAAAGCGGCTTGCCGGAACACACCGTAGCGCGCCCGATCGGCCTGGGCCAGCAGCCACACGATGCGCACGCCCTTCGGCGTGATCAGCAATTCCTTGGCGTGGCCTTCGGCAAAGATCCCGGCATGCGCGGCGATCACCTCCTGCGGGAAGACGACGCCTTTGCGGTTTGTCCGCAGCACCGCCTCGTCGGGGAACGCCGCCGTCTTCGGAAGGGTGTGTTCGAGATGGTCGAAATTGGAGAAGGTCGTCGGCGATCCCGGCCGCATCATCATATCGAAAACACCGGGCACCGCGACAGGCTCGGTGATCGACACGCTGAGCCAGCGCGCGGGAAGCTTCCTGGTTGCGAGCGTGTCGACGATGGTGCGCACCTGCGCGCGCTCGCCGTTATGCGAACCCGCCCAGGTAGCGACGCCGGCCGTGCCGTTGGAGACGTCGCTCGCGTCGCGAATGACGGCGCGAACGGCGGCCTCGTCGGTGGCGCGCGCCGCCCTCGCCCTGTTGCGGCTGGAGC
>NZ_RZST01000132.1:0-14716 GCF_003997575.1 Mesorhizobium sp. M1A.F.Ca.IN.022.07.1.1 | reverse complement strand
GTGCGGGCTCGACGACGGCGGCGGCGGTCGCCACGACGGGCACGACCATCAACGGCGTCGCCTACACCTTCGCCGGAACCGCTCCGACGAGCACGGTCAGCGTCGGCAGCGTCGGCAACGAGCGCACCGTCACCAACGTGGCGGCGGGCCGGATCAGTGCCACCTCTACGGATGCCATCAACGGCAGTCAGCTCTACGCGACCAATCAGGCCGTCGAAGCAGTGCAGGGGAGCGTCGGCAATCTGAACGAGTTCGCAATCCAGTACGACAAGAACCCGGATGGCACCAAGTCGAACTCGCTGACGCTCGTCGGCGGCGACGCGAATGCGCCTGTCGTCATCCACAATGTCGGCGCTGGCACCGCCGACACCGATGCAGTCAACGTGCAGCAACTCAATCTTGGGCTGGCGACCACGCTCGACAACTCCAAGACCTACACCAATCAGGTGGCGGCCACCACGCTGCAGCAGGCCAATGCCTACACCGACTCCAAGCTCAGTCAGCTCAATATGGACATGGGTGAGGCTCGGGGCGAGGCGCGCCAGGCCGCCGCGATCGGCCTTGCGGCCGCCTCGCTGCGCTATGACGATCGTCCCGGCAAGGTCAGCGTGGCGGCCGGCGGCGGCTATTGGCGCGGCGAGGGAGCGGTCGCGTTCGGCGCCGGCTACACCAGCGAGGATGGGCGCGCGAGAGCGAACCTCTCGGGCACGACGGCCGGCGGGCACTGGGGTGTCGGCGCGGGCGTCAGCTTCACGTTGAACTGAGCCTCTCCATGCCCCGGCACGCGGTCGCTGCTGTCGCATTCTCCATGGCTTGCCTGCTCCTGTCCGGCCTGCGCGCGGTCGGACAGGAGGCGGTGCCGTCCGCCTATCGGATAAAGCCTTCGGATGTCGCGGTGCCTCCGGACGTCAAGCTCGGCCAGTATCAGCGAACCACCCGCCCGTTCGAGAACTGGATCCTGATCTGCGATGAGAACCTGCAGGCTAGGAAGCGGGTTTGCAACATCAGTCAGTCCTTCATCGACCAGAGCCAGGCACCGGTCTTCAGCTGGTCGCTGGCAGCCGACGAGAAGGGCAAGCCTTTCATGATATTGCGGGCCCCCAGCCAGGCCGACGCCGGAAGCAAGCTTTCGCTCAAATTTGCCGGCCGCAAGCAGCCGGTGGATGTTCAGCTGCATGCCTGCGACGCCTCGGTTTGTGTCGGCTATTTGCCGGTCGGCCCCGTGCTTCGCGAACAGATCGGCAAAGAAACCACCGTCCAGGTTTCCTATTCCCTGCCGTCAGGAGCGACCGTCAGACTTGATGCCCCGCTCCAGGGGCTCAAGGCCGCGCTGTCGGCCATCAACTAGAAAGAGCTTGAGATGACACGCCAATCCATAGAGGACAGAATTCTGACGCGCTCCGAGTCCGTTGCGCTGCCGGAGCCGCCGGCCGGCTCGCCGCCGACGCGTTCGTCGGCCTGGCGGCTGTTGCGGAACACGGCGCTGCTCGGTGCATTCGCCGTCGTGGTCGCGGCGGCGGTCATCGTGTCGTTCCGTGTCTTCCCCTCGCTTGGGACATTCGTGGCCGGCACCGCTTCCGCGCAAGCACAGGCGCCCGAGCAGGCAGAGTCGACGCAAGCCACGCCCGCGCCGGCAGACAGCTCGGCGAACAAGAATCCGTTTCAGGCGCATGTCGCTCAGGCGGGCGTACGCACCTGCGCCAATCTCTTTGCCACGCTCGGACAGGCCCTGACCGCGGGATCGACCTATGCCGTCCAGACGCAATGGGACAAGACCTCGCCCGATACGCACGCCGTGCAGGCGCTCGCCGGGATGAGCTACAATCTGCCGGACTATAAAACCGAGGCGGCCGGTATCGTCTATGCCTCGCCTCTCGGGCAGACCTGCGAGGGCGGCTTCGTGCGCGTGGCGCCGTTCCAGCGCTCTTGTCAGGAGGTCGCCGGCACGCTGCCGAAGGGCAGCCTTTTGGCGGACAACCTTTCGAACACGATGCTTTTCAACCTGGCCAACAATGGCGGCCAGGCGCTGCTGGTCCCAGTCGGGAACACCTGCATCGTCGTCTCGGTCGCACGCATGGGCGGATAGCCGCCGGGCACAACCACCGATCTTGAACAGCTGCATTGGGAGCTACGAACATGCTGATCGACCGTCGCCTCTCATTCCCGCTGCTGGCGGCGCTGGCCGGGCTTACGATCGCCAGCCATGCGGCCGACCTGGTGTCTCCGCCGCCGGCTGAGACGGGCGAGGAAAAGGGCATCTGGGGCGCGATCGCCTATTCGCCCGGCGACGGCCGTCACGGCTTCTTCTGGGGCGCCGACAAGCGTCAGGAAGCGGAAGACATCGCGCTCAAGCACTGTGAGAATGCAGACGGCAAGGGCTGCCGGGTGGTCGAAGTGTTCCGCAACCATCGCCATTGGAACGACGATGACGGCACCGGCTTCCCCTATGAACACTGCGCCGCTCTGTCGGTCGGCAAGCGCCGCGGCGCGGCAACTCCGTTCTGGGGCGCCGCCTCGTCCACGACACGCCGTGAAGCCGAGGACAAGGCCACGGCCCAATGTGGCGGCGAGGCGAGGGAGTGCAAGATCCGCGAATGGGTCTGCACCTGACGGACGGACGAGGCGGTCGCGGCGAGATTCGGATGAGCCCAGTCGCCGGCCTGGCCTAGGCGATCAGAGGGCAGGGCGCTTGGCTACGGCGAGGCCGATGCCCAGCGCGATCATCGCGCCGCCGGACGCCTCCCGCATCCCGCGTATGATGCCGGAACGGCCTGCCGCGCCTTCCCTGATGCGGCCGGCCGCGAAGGCGACCACGATATCGGCCAGCGTGTTGAGCGTCACCGACACGAAGCCGAGCACCATGAACTGCAAGGCGACGTGGCCGGCGCCGAGATCCACGAATTGCGGAATGAAGGCCAGGAAGAAGGCGGCCGTCTTCGGGTTCAACGCCTCGACCAGCACCCCTTCGCGAAACGCGCGGCCAACGCCGACCGCAGGCGTCGGCGCGCCACCTTCCAGCATTGTCTTTGCCTCGCGGCGGGCGGACTGGAAGGTGCGCAAGCCGAGCCAGACGAGGTAGACGGCGCCGATCAACTTCAGCGCCGTAAAGAGTTCGGCGCTCGCGAGCACGAGGGCTGAAACGCCCAGGCTTCCGGCAAGCACATGAACCATGCCGCCCAGGCCCGTCCCGAAACTGGAGGCGACGCCTTCAGCGCGGCCTCCCGCCAGGGTGCGCGCGGCGACATAGAAGATGCCCGGTCCGGGCGTGATGGCAAGCAGCAGCGCCGCGGCGAAGTACAAGGCGAATAGTGTCAGGTCCGGCATGATCGGCTCGCTGGCAATTGGACTGGGTCGGATGTCAAGACGGGATCAGTTGGGCGACGTCGCGATCCGAAGGCCGGTCGCTCGCTGCTAGACCAGTGGCGACACCGGCGCGATCGGCCGCGTTGCGGTTCTGGCTCATCTTGCGCTTGCCTTGGAGCCGCGTGATCGGCATGCGGAAGCCGACAATGCCTTTGAGTTGTGCCTGGATGAAATCCGGCGGCGCATCCGATACGGACCAAGGCGAGGGGCGTCCGCCTTCGTGGAGATTGGTCAGGCGCGTGACGATCTCGAGCAGCCTGTCGGCGTCCTCGAAGAAGTCGATCGGCCCATAGGCATGAACGGCCAGGTAGTTCCAAGTCGGCACTACCTTTCCGGTCTCCTGCTTGGTCTGGTACCAGGCCGGCGTCACGTAGGCGTCGGGGCCCATGAAGATCGCCAGGCCATCGCCCAGCACCGGTGCGCGCCACTGCGGATTTGCCTTCGCGACATGGCCGTAGATCGTTCCATGCTCGCCCTCGCTCTCGTTGAGCAAGAGCGGCAATGGCGTCGCCTGCGGTCCTTCCGCCGTGGCGGTGACCAGCGTCGCCAGCCGTGCTGCGCGGATCGTCGCCATGAGGCTCTCCCTGTTGTCATCGCGGAAGGCGGGCGGAATGTACATGGCGGAAACTCCTTGCATTGCATTTAAAGATGCAGGAAAGCTGGCTTG
Organism: Mesorhizobium sp. M1A.F.Ca.IN.022.07.1.1; assembly: GCF_003997575.1. Classification (NCBI taxonomy): domain Bacteria; kingdom Pseudomonadati; phylum Pseudomonadota; class Alphaproteobacteria; order Hyphomicrobiales; family Phyllobacteriaceae; genus Mesorhizobium; species Mesorhizobium sp. M1A.F.Ca.IN.022.07.1.1. The sequence goes on along the minus strand of NZ_RZST01000132.1, from coordinate 10,686 downwards.
CTTGGAACATCCAGTTTTGCAGGTTTTCGATGGTCCAGTTGGAGCAGGAAGGCGTGGCGCGCCGGATCATCGCGGCGATCAAGGCGCAAATCCACAGCGGCGTTTACCGGCCCGGCGATCGGCTGCCGTCGTCGCGGGCCTTTGCCGCCGAATGGGGCGCGTCGCGAACCACGGTGACGGCGGCCTACAACCAGCTCGACGCCGAAGGCTATCTGATCATTCGGCAGGGCGCGCGTGCCACTGTGGCTCCGGGACTGGAGCGGTGGTCAGGGGCGACCCCAGTCGCGGCTGCCTCGCCACGCAACCTCTCGACGTTCGCGCGCAGGCTGCTGGCTTTGCCTCCGCCGGTGGAACAGCAGCCGGCCAAGGTTGCGGATTTCCGCTATGGCGACCTGTCCGGAGCGGACTTCCCGGTCCTGGCTTGGCGACGGGCCTCGAACAAAGCCATTCTGCGGCGCGGCGCACGGTTGCGCTATGGCGACCCACAGGGCTCGCTTGCTCTTCGCAGCACCCTTCAAACCTATCTCTGGCGCGCACGCGGCATCAGCTGCGCGCCGGACCAGATCGCCATCGTCAACGGCTCCCAGCAAGGGCTCGACCTCTGCGCGCGGCTGCTGCTCGACTCCGGCGACCCGTTCGTGATCGAGAATCCGGGCTATCTGCTGGCCCGCCATGCCTTCACGGCCGCGGGCGGCGTCGCCGTGCCAGTTGCGGTCGACGCTGACGGGCTAAGGACGGATGCGCTGCCGCCGGCCCGTCTGGCTTACGTCACGCCATCGCACCAGTTTCCGCTCGGCGGCGTGCTTTCGGCGACGCGGCGGCATTCCCTCCTGGCCTGGGCCACGGCATCAGGCGCCTATGTCGTCGAAGACGATTACGACGGCGAATACCGCCACGACATAGCCCCCATCCCGCCTCTGCAGACGCTCGATCCAGGCTCGGTCATCTATGTCGGCACGCTGTCCAAAACGCTCTCGCCCACCTTGCGGCTCGGTTATCTCGTCGTCCCCGCCGGCCTGCGTCGAGCCTTCAGCGAGGCAAAGCGCCTGACCGACCGGCATGCTCCGATGCTGGAGCAGGACGTATTGGCCGACCTGCTGACGAGCGGCGCTTACGAGCGCCACGTCCGCAGCATCCGCAGGAAAAATGCCGAACGCAGAGAGGTCCTGCTGCGGGCGCTGGCCGATCATATCGGGCCAAAGGTGACTGTTGCTGGGGCCGACACGGGCCTGCACGTCGTGGCCTGGTTGAACGGCATCGATTCTGGATGCGAGCCGGCGATCATAGCCGACGCACGTGCTGCGGGGATCGGCCTCTATCCGGTATCGCCGCTCTATGATCTGGCCGAGCGGCGGCCCGAAACGACGGGCTTCATCATGGGATATGCTGGTCTCGACGCGGAGGCGTTGCGCCGCGGCGTTGCGGTGCTGGCGGACATCCTCGCCAAGCACCGCTGACGAACGCCGGATCAAAAGATCTCGTCACTCTCCTGCGGCACCGGCCCCAGCAGGACAGAGTCGTCCGGCACGCCGTTGTCGATCGGAATGGCCCGGCGCTCGGGCATATCGGCCATCGGCTGGCCAACATCTGCTGTGACAACGACCGGCGTCTTGTTGGGCACGCGGTCATAGAGGTCGATGATGTCCTGGTTGATCAGGCGCACGCAGCCCGACGAGACCGACTTGCCGATCGACCACCATTCCGGCGACCCGTGCAGACGATAGAGCGTGTCCTGGTTGCCTTTGAAGAGGTAGAGCGCACGCGCCCCGAGCGGGTTCTTGAGCCCGCCGGGCATACCGCCGTTCTTGGCGCTGTATTCCGTCAGTTCCGGCTGGCGCGCGACCATCTCGTCCGGCGGCGTCCATTTCGGCCACTTCTGCTTCCATTGCACCACCGCATCGCCCGACCATTCGAAGCCGGCGCGGCCGAGACCGACGCCGTAGCGGATCGCCTGGCCACCCTCACGCACCAGATAGAGGAAGTGGTTGGTGGTATCGACGACGATGGTGCCCGGGCGCTGTCCGGTCGGATCGGGAACGATCTGGCGCAAATATCTGTGATCGATCTTGTTTACCGGGATGGCCGGCAGGTCGAAGCCGTTGTCGGACATCGGCCCATACATGGTGGCGTAGTCGCCGAGCGGCGGCTCGACGGAGGCCGGCGGTGGCGGCTGCACGGCTGCCGGGCGAGGACCGGTGGTGGAGCAGGCGGAAATCGCCGAAGCAGCGCCAAGGGCCGTGAGATTGAGGAAGCCACGGCGGCTGATGCGGAAAGAAGCGTCTGACATGGTTGCCTTTTCTAGGTCTTGAATTCGCAAGAATGCATGAATCCGCTGGCCGGCGCCGACAGCTGCAATAACAGTCGGCGGTGATAGGCGGTTCCAATTCTGGCCTCAGGGTGGACAAACAAAGGCGAAGCTGTGACCGCGACACATCTGTTGCGCTGCAGCAACAGCACCCTCAAACGCCTGCCAGAAGGCCTTCGAGCGAGGGCAGGATCAGCCCCGGCGGAAAATCCCGGTATTCGTCGGGCTGATTGGCGCGATTGATCCAGACGGTGCGGAAGCCGAACCTGGCGGCGCCCGCGACGTCCCAGCGGTTGGAGGACTGGAACGACACCGCCCCCGGATAGAGCCGCCAGCCAGTGACCACCATGTCGTAGACCGAAGGATCGGTCTTGAAGCGCTTGATCTCGTCGACCGAGAAGACGTCGTCCAGGATCTGGTCGAGGGCGGCCGATTTCACCGCCGCCCGCAGCATTTCCGGCGAGCCGTTGGACAGGATCGCGAGCTTCGCTCCCGCTGCTTTCAGCGCCTTCAATACCGCCGGCACTTCCGGATAGCAGTCGAGCCGCCAATACGCTTCCAGCAGCCTTGCCCTGAGCGCCGGATCGGCCGACGGCACCTTGCGCAGCGCGAAGTCCAGCGCCTGCTCGGTCAGTTGCCAGAAATCGGCATAGGCGCCCATCAGCGTCCGCACCCAGGAATATTCGAGCTGCTTGGCGCGCCAGATTTCGGAGAGAAGCTGGCCGTCCGGCCCGATCTCGCCCGCATGGCGGCGCACCGCGGCGTGCACGTCGAACAACGTGCCATAGGCGTCGAAGACATAGGCTGCATGGTGCATAGGAAGAGTTTTGCGGCGCCCGGCCCTGCCGCGCAAGCGCTGATTGCGGTTAATGCATGTCGCCCAAAAGTGGGCAGCGGTTTTCGGAAAGGATCGCATAACACAAAAACCCAACACACATGGCCCATCCCTTTCCGTGCGCCGTGCTTTAAGTGCCTCTGGCCTCAAGGATTTTTTCGGATGTCGGTTGACGCCGGCCGTCAAAGCGTCGTCCTATGGAGGCCGGAACTCATCCATACGGACGGCAAACGATGACACTGGCGGCGGCGGCGCAGTCCGCGACATGGACCTATGTGGACGGCGACTGGTACGAGGGCAATGTTGCCATTCTGGGACCGCGCAGCCACGCCATGTGGCTGGGCACCAGCGTCTTCGACGGCGCCCGCTGGTTCGAAGGCGTGGCGCCCGATCTCGATCGTCACGCCGCGCGCGTCAACGCCTCGGCGATCGCGCTCGGCCTGAAGCCTTCCATGACGACGGAGCAGATCGTCGGGCTGACATGGGACGGCCTGAAGAAATTCGACGGCAAGACCGCCGTCTATATCAGGCCGATGTACTGGGCCGAGCATGGCGGCTATATGGGCGTGCCGGCCGACCCGTCCTCGACCCGCTTCTGTCTCTGCCTCTACGAAGCGCCGATGATTCCGCCTTCGGGCTTTTCGATCGGCGTCTCGCCGTTCCGGCGGCCGACGATCGAGACCATGCCGACCAACGCCAAGGCAGGCTGCCTCTATCCCAACAACGGCCGCGCCATCCTCGAGGCCAAGATGCGCGGCTTCGACAACGCGCTGGTGCTCGATATGCTGGGCAATGTCGCCGAGACTGGCACCTCCAACATCTTCCTGGTCAAGGACGGCCATGTGATGACGCCCGCCGCGAACGGCACCTTCCTCTCCGGCATCACCCGCTCGCGCACGATCAACCTGCTCGGCGACTATGGTTTCAGGACCACCGAGAAGACGCTGTCGATCCGCGATTTCCTCGAGGCGGACGAGATCTTCTCGACCGGCAACCATTCGAAGGTGGTGCCGATCACGCGCATCGAGGACCGTAGCATTCAGCCTGGACCGGTCGCCAAGAAGGCGCGCGAGCTCTATTGGGATTGGGCGCATTCGACTTCCGCCGCCTGAGCGGATAAAAACGCGTTCGGCGCTTCGTTCCGGAGTTGTCCCAACCCATTCCAGACCTATCTTAGTCCGGTAGTTTCACCGGACTTTTCCTGAGGGAGTACCATCCATGGCTTTTGAGTTGCCCGCTTTGCCCTACGACTACGAGGCCTTGCAGCCTTACATGTCGAAGGAGACGCTGGAGTATCACCACGACAAGCACCACAAAGCCTATGTCGACAACGGCAACAAGCTGGCCGCCGAGGCCGGAATGGGCGACCTGTCGGTCGAAGAGGTCGTGAAACAGTCCTTCGGCAAGAATGCCGGGCTCTTCAACAATGCCGCCCAGCACTACAACCATATCCATTTCTGGAAATGGATGAAGAAGGGCGGCGGCGGCAACAAGCTGCCGGGCGCGCTGCAGAAGGCCGTCGATGCCGATCTCGGCGGCTACGACAAGTTCAAGGCGGACTTCGTCGCCGCCGGCACCACCCAGTTCGGCTCCGGCTGGGCATGGCTTTCGGTCAAGGACGGCAAGATCGCGATCTCGAAGACCCCCAATGGCGAGAACCCGCTGGTTCATGGCGCTTCGCCGATCCTCGGCGTCGACGTGTGGGAGCACTCCTATTACATCGACTACCGCAACGCGCGGCCGAAATATCTCGAAGCCTTCGTCGACAGCCTGATCAACTGGGATTATGTCCTGGAACTCTACGAGAAGGCGAAAGCTTGATCGACCCTTCCGAAAAGCCCCGGCATGACCGGGGCTTTTCTTTTGCCGGCGCAGGAGGGCAATTCCAGTCAAGAAAATCGTTGCGGCGCGGAGGGAATAATTCCACTGCATCGCCCGTTAACGTCTAGTCGCGAACTCTCTTCACCATGGAGCCAATTGAATGAGAAAGCTTGTCATCGCCATCTCTTTGCTCGCTTTTGCCGGCTCGGCCGCTTATGCCGACCCGATCAAGGATCGCCAGGCCCTGATGAAGGAACGCGGCAAGCTCGCCGGCCAGTTGTCCAAGGTCGTCAAAGGCGAGGAGGCTTTCGACGCCGCCGCTGTGCTGACGGCGCTAAAGGCGCTGGAGGCGAACGCCGAAAAATTCGATGCCGAGAAACTTTTCCCGGCCGGCAGCGACAAGGGCGACACCACGGCGGCGCCGAAGATCTGGGAAGACATGCCAGGCTTCAAGGCGGCCGGGGACAAGTTCCTGGCCGACGTCAAGGCGGCAGTGGCTTCGCCGCCGGCCGATGTCGATGCGCTCAAGGCGCAGCTCAACACCATCGGCGGCGACTGCGGCACCTGTCATGAGACCTACAGGATCAAGAAGGGCTGATCGCCTGATATGGCGTGGCTGAAGAAGCTCGTCGGCGCTGTCATCGTGCTGGGCGGCGCCGGCGCGGTCGCCGGCTGGGCGTTGTCAGCGCCCGTCAGGCTTGATGCCGCGACCGTCGCGCAGCTTGGCCCCGGTGATGCTGCGAAAGGCAAGCGCATCTTCTTTGCCGGCGGCTGCACATCCTGCCACGCCAAACCGGGGTCCAAGGGTGATGCCCGCCTAGAGCTTGCCGGCGGGCTGGAGCTGAAGACGCCGTTCGGTACCTTCGTACCGCCCAACATCTCACAGGATCAAAAGGACGGCATCGGCGCCTGGAGCGAGGAGGACTTCGCCAATGCGATGCTGAAGGGTGTTTCGCCCTCCGGCGAGCATTTTTATCCGGCCTTCCCTTATGCCTCTTATGCTCGCATGAAGCCGGCCGATGTCGCCGACCTCTATGCTTTTATGAAGACGCTGCCGGCGGTCGCCGGCAAGGCGCCCGGCCACAAACTCTCCTTCCCCTTCAACATCCGTCGCGGCATTGGTCTCTGGAAGCGGCTCTATGTCAGCCCTGAACCGGTCATTGCCTTGCCCGAGGGCGCGCCTGACAAGGTGCTGGCCGGCCGCTATCTGGTCGAGGGCCCCGGCCATTGCGGCGAATGCCACACGCCGCGCGACTTTGCCGGCGGCGTCAAGAAGGTCGAATGGCTGGCGGGAGCCGTGGCCGCCGAAGGCTCGGGCGTGGTGCCCAATATCACCCCGCAAGGCGGCACGAAGGCCTGGTCGGAGGCCGACATCGCCAACTATCTCGAAACCGGTTTCACGCCGGATTTCGATTCCGTCGGCGGCGCCATGGTCGACGTGCAGCGCAATATAGCTCAGTTGACGGCCGACGACCGCGCCGCGATCGCGGCCTATCTGAAGGCCGTCCCGCCGCATCCCAACGGCTATCCGGCGAGCAAGCCGGCGAGCTGACCGATTTATATCGGCTGCGCGACACCATCGATGCGATCTGCCTGTGATGTTTCAAGTCCATATAGTTGACTTTAATTGTCATGTATCATACGCGCTTCGGCCAGTTTCCAGGCGGACCGAAGCCTTGCACATGCCCTCTCTCGACCTTGTGTCTGAATTCGCCTGTGGCGAGCAGCGCGCAGCACTTCTCTTCGCCGACGGGCGCAGCCTGTCTTATGCGGAGCTTGACGACCTTGCGCAGCACTTCGCCACGCGGCTGGGGGATAAGGGAAAGCAGCTCGTCGCTATCTCAGCGGAACCCTCCGAGCATGCGGTCGTCGCCTATCTTGGAACCCTGCGGGTGGGTCATGCGGTGGCCATGCTGCCGCCTTGCGACAAAAGGGTCTGGGACGATTTCCTGGCGGCCTTCCAGCCGGATTTCACCTATCGCCGAGCCGATGGCCGCTGGCGTCTCGTGAAGGAAGCCTGGCCCGCGAGGGACATTGAGCCGCTGCATCCCGATCTCGCGCTGCTGCTGATGACGTCCGGCAGCTCGGGCGCCGCCAAGGCGGTCAGGCTCTCCTATGCCAATCTCGAAGCCAATGCGCGCGCGATAACGACCTATCTCGAACTCTCGTCCGCCGACAGGGCCGCTCTCATGCTGCCGCTGCATTATTCCTACGGACTGTCGGTTCTCAATTCGCATCTGATTGCCGGCGGCAGCATCCTCTTCCCCGGTGTTTCCGCAATGGACGGCGATTTCCTCCAGATAATCGCCGACGGTGGCTGCACCAATCTGTCCGGCGTCCCGTATTCCTACGAACTCCTGGAACGGATGCGTTTCCGCGACGCTAAGCTCAAAGGTTTGCGCATGATGACGGTGGCGGGTGGACAGCTCAGCCCCGACGTCATCCGCCTGTACAGGGATCATTTGCGCGCCGTGGGCGGGCGTTTCTTCGTCATGTATGGTCAAACCGAGGCGACGGCGCGTATCGCTTTCGTGCCGCCGGAGAGCCTGTCCGACCGGGAGGAGCGGATCGGCGTCGCGATCCCAGGCGGCAGCCTCGGCCTTGTCGACGACAAGGGGGAGCCGGTCAGCCGCTCGGGCATCCCGGGAGAACTTGTCTATCGCGGCCCGAACGTCATGATGGGTTACGCCGAGCAGCGTTGTGATCTGGCGCGCGGGGCTGAGGTCGAGATCCTGAACACCGGCGATATTGCCGTCCAGGACGAGCAAGGTTTCTTCCGCATCGTCGGGCGCAAGAGCCGCTTTGCCAAGATTGCCGGCCTCAGGATCGGCTTCGATATCATGGAGCGGGCCCTGGAGCGGGCGGGCATTGCGGCCGCGGTGCTCGGCGACGATCGAGGCCTAGAAGCCTATGTGACCGGCGCCGGCTCGGCAGGCCGGGCACAGCGTATCCTGGCCGAAGTCAGCCGCTTGCCCGCCAATCTGGTTCGAGTTTCGACGCGCGGCGACTTTCCCAGGCTAGCCTCGGGCAAGATCGACTATAGCTGCCTGCAACGCGAGATGTTGCTGGGACGGGCGGAAATCCGCTCCGAACGTGGCGGCGTGCCTGGAGCCTATGCCCGCGTGTTCTATCCGCTTCCGGTCGGCCGCGCTGACAGCTTTGTCTCCCTCGGCGGAGATTCCCTTCGCTTTTTGCAATTGGCTCTGGAACTCGAACGGCTCGGCTTGAAACTGTCTGACGGCTGGGAACGGCTAAGCGTTGGAGACCTGACAAATCTTCATACGGCGAAACGGTCTTTCATGCGGGACCAGGCAAACGAGACGCCTGTCGATATCGTGCTGAGGGCCTTCGCCATCCTGCTGGTGGTCGTGCATCACGAGACGCTGTGGCCTATCCCGGGCGGCTCTGGCATCATGATGCTGCTTGTCGGCTACAGCCTTGCGCGTTTTCAGTCGGTCCATTTGCTTGCCGGTCGGATCCGGCACGCGCTGAAACCTGCGATTAGCGTCCTGATCCCTTATTTTCTCATAGTCGCCGCTTACTCCCTCGCCTGGCAGGCGATCCCTTGGGCCTCGATGACCCTTACCGGCAACTTCGGCTATGCCGAACCGGAACGTCACGAGATGATCCCGTATCTCTACTGGTTCATCGAGGCCTATGCGCAGACGCTGTTGGTCTTCGCCCTCGCCTTTGCCGTTCCGGTTCTACGCAAGCTCGCCCAGGCTCGACCCTTTGCCTTCTCGATCGGACTATTGGCGTTTGCCGCCGCTGCGCGCTTTGCAGTCCCATTGTTCGTGGACTTAGGCAGCCGCCAGATCTTCGCGATCTACTGGGTCTTCCACCTTGCGGTCTTCGGCTGGTGCGCCGGTTTGGCCGACACTCCCGCCAGAAAACTCCTCGTGACCGCATTTGCCACTGCCGTATTGGGGTATCTAGCCTTTTGGGAGTCGGTCTGGCTGGGGACGACGGTCAAGTATTTGACGATCTTCGCGGCGCTCTCGGCTCTTCTTTACCTGCCGCGTGTTCGCCTGCCTGCTGGGGTGGGGCGGGCGGTTACGCAGGTCGCCGTCGCGGCTTTCCCGATCTACTTGGTCCATCGCTTCGTCCCGGAGCTTTTGATGGCACCTGTCGCAGGCTGGCTGCCGGCTCCAGGCTTCCAACTGCTTGCGATCGCCGGCGGCGCCGCTTTAGGCGTCATCGCCGGCAAAACCTTGGCCGCCATTCGACACCTGCGCGGCAGATTGGCCATGGAGCGCTTGCCGGAATTGCTCTCGGCGTGAGACGCTTCGACCGCGGTCGCTCCGATTACGCGTGGCGGTCGCCCAAAAAATCGAAGCCGTTTTCGAAGAAGTGGTTGTAGTCGCAGGTCAGTTCCTCGCCGGGCGCGATGTCGCGCAGCGCGTAGGTTTCCTCCGGCGAGGAGACGTCGCAGTTCGGCTCGTCGGCATGGTTCATGTAGCGCGCATCGTCCGCCTCGAAGACGATATAATTCCGGTCGCGCCTGTCCGGATAGGAGTACCGATCGAGGTAGGACTTCACCGGGCCGCTTTCGTTCTCATAAGTGTCGACCGAAATGCGGCGGTCGAATCTTGGATCGAGCTTCCAGATCAACGTGCCCTTTGGAATGCGGTGTTTGGCGAAGACACCGATGCCCTGGATGGGCGATTTGTCGAGATAGACGTCGACGAGCAGCATGACGAACCCTGCGAATGACGGATGGCGCGGCCCGAACCGGCCGCGACCAAAAACGAGGCGCATTGCGTAGCGCGAGGTGCTCGCGATTGCGAGGGAAAAATCAGGCCTTGCCGGTCACTTTCAACGCAAAGGCGTAGATATACGCGATCTCCTCCAGGCGCGAGAACCGGCCCGAGGCGCCGGCATGGCCGGACTCCATGTTGATCTTGAACAGCACCGGATTGTCGCCCGCCTTGCGGTCGCGCAGCCGCGCCACCCATTTGGCCGGCTCCCAATAAGTGACGCGTGGGTCGGTCAGACCTGCCAGCGCCAGGATCGGCGGATAGTCGAGCGCCGCGACATTGTCGTAGGGCGAATAGGCAGCGATCGTCCCGTAGTCCTCGGCCGAGGCGATCGGATTGCCCCATTCGGGCCATTCCGGCGGCGTCAGCGGCAGGCTGGCGTCGAGCATGGTGGTGAGCACGTCGACGAACGGCACCTCGGCGACGATGCCGCCGAAGCTTTTGGGTGCCATGTTGGCGATCGCCCCCATCAGCATGCCGCCGGCCGAGCCGCCCTGCGCGACGATGCGATCGTGCGACGTGTAGCGCTCGGCCACGAGATGGCGCGCTGAGGCGATGAAATCGGTGAAGGTGTTCATCTTGTGCCGACGCTTGCCGTCGTCATACCAGCCGTAGCCCTTGTCCTTGCCGCCGCGCACATGGGCAATGGCGTAGACGAAGCCGCGGTCGACCAGCGACAGGCAATTGGTGTTGAATGCGGCGGGAACCGTGATGCCATAGGAGCCGTAGCCGTAGAGCAGGCAGGGCGCCGAGCCATCAAGCGGCGTGTCGCGATGGTGGATCAGCGAGATCGGCACCAGCTCGCCGTCGGCAGCCGGCGCCATCAGCCGGCGCGTGACATAATGCTCCGGATCGTGGCCCGATGGCACCTCCTGCGTCTTCAAGAGAACGCGCTCGCGGCTGCGCATGTTGTAGTCGAACACCTGTGCCGGTGTCGTCATCGACGAATAGGTGAAGCGCATGACTTC
>NZ_RZST01000131.1:0-14778 GCF_003997575.1 Mesorhizobium sp. M1A.F.Ca.IN.022.07.1.1 | reverse complement strand
AGGACGTCGTGCCGCCGACCGCCAACTATCGCGAGCCAGATCCCGCTTGCGACCTCGACATCACACCCAATGTGCCGCGCGAGCGCAAGGTGCGCGTCGCCATGAGCAACGCCTTCGCCATGGGCGGCACGAACGCAGTTCTGGCATTCAGGCAGGTGTAGAAGCCATGCAAGACGCCTCATTTGAGGTCACCTGTCGTATCTAGCTGCTTGCCGGACCACTATGTGAAGCGAGCGCTATTGGCTGCCTCTGCGATGCGGGAATTGGCAGCGGACGTCTCACGATCAAACAGGCATCTGCTTGTAGAATTCTTTTAATCGTGAAGCGGCGCGAGTGCGCTATCCGTTGAGGTGAGCAAGGCCGGCGCCCTGGGTGAGCTCTGGTGTCGGGTGGTGGAAAGTACAGGGGGAGCTGTGTGGCCACCTCTTTCTCGGCCTCGACGATGTGCGAAGGAGCCTGTGCGGCGAACGGGCCGACGCCCCAGGCTCAGAACCTGGGCGAACCTAACTCCCGCCAAAGGACAGCCCAGAGCTGGATACACGAAAAAGATACTGAACCCGCGAATCAGATTCTGATCAATCGTCGTGTCTGAGCTCCGCTCGGGCTCTTACGGAGATAATCGAGCGGCCCGGCAACGGCCGCGCGTGCCGCGGGCGTGAGCTTTGCGCTTCGTCAGAAGTGCCTCGAGCGTGACGACGATAATTGACCAGCCATATGGAACGCATTCGCCCAGTTATCCAAAGCGTGGATACCTTTCATCTAAACAAAGGATTTTACCGTTTTTGCTGCAGGTCCCATAGAAGCGCTTCAAGTTGGAAAGATAGGTAGTTCCGATGGTTGCGTTGGATCCGAGGAGCATCATCTGGTGTGCGGGGCGTACAAAGTCAGTCGCATCTGCATTGCGGCTTGGTCTTTCGGCGGTCTCCACAAGTTACGCCCCGTTGGGGCGACGCCAATTATTTAACCAATGCTTGGACATTTATCTCAACCGGACAGCTACAAGGTGAGGTCTTCCATGCGCCCGAATGTCGAGTGGAAGTTGTGCTGGGAAAATGAGTTGCAACTGGCCGACCATGTCGAACTCTCCGACTTTTTTCGAAAGACCTATGGACGGACTGGCGCCTTCAACGCGGAGCCATTCGAAGGCGGCCGCAGTTGGGCCGGCGCGAGGCCGGAATTCCGCGCAATCGGCTACGACGCGCATGGGGTAGCGGCTCACATCGGCATGCTGCGGCGCTTCATCAAAGTTGGCGAGGTCGACTTGATCGTCGCTGAATTGGGCCTGTACGCGGTTCGTCCGGATCTTGAAGGGCTCGGAATCGGTTTTTCGATGCGCGTGGCGTACCCAGTGCTCCATCAGTTGGGTGTTCCATTCGCTTTCGGCACGGTTCGGCACGCGCTGCGAAACCATGTCGAAAGATTCTGCAGAGCCGGCCTCGCGAACATTGTGTCGGGCGTTCGCGTACGGTCGACCCGTCCAGACGTGCATCCCGACCTGCCGCCCACGCGCCTGGAAGACGTACTCGTGTTGGTTTCGCCGATCGGACGCTCGATGGACGAGTGGCCGTCCGGTACCCTGATCGACCGGAACGGTCCGGAACTATGAAGCCTCTGGACTACATATGCGAAGGGCAGAGTGACAATGCCGATGGCATTGCAGAGCGCAGCGTCTATCTGACGTTTGACGACGGTCCCAATTCATTTTTCACACCGCAGATACTCAATGTGCTGGCGCAACATCAGGTGCCGGCGACCTTCTTCGTTGTTGGGGCCTACGCGGCCGACGAGCCGGAACTCGTTCGCCGAATTATTACAGACGGGCACGGTATAGCCAACCACACGATGACTCATCCGGACCTGGCTAAATGCGGGCCCGTCGAAGTCGACCGCCAGATAGTTGAGGCAAACAGAGTCATAGGGATGGCTTGCCCGCAGGCCATGGTTCGGTACTTTCGTGCACCGTATGGCATCTGGACCGAAGAAGTAATCGCTGCATCAGCGGGTGCGGCATTGGCGCCCGTCCATTGGTCCATTGATCCACGCGACTGGTCTCGCCCCGGCGTTGACGCCATCGTCGACAGAGTGCTCGCCGATATCCGGCCGGGCGCAATCGTGCTGTTGCACGACGGGTGCGCTCCCGACGAATTGCAACCAGGCAATCAAGCCAGTCTGCGCGACCAGACGGTGACAGCGTTGTCACGCCTAATTCCAGAATTGCACGGCCGCGGATTTGTAATCCGATCACTTCCTCAACATCCCTGAACAAACAGAGATCCTATGGACCTTCTCACCACAGCCAGTACTGTTGCCGTTTCGTCTTATGCGGTGCTCTCGACTGTTTACAGAGGCATGCAAGCGGTCTACTCCCAACCGGAAAATGTTACGCCGCCGTCGGAAAGCTTGTTCGGATCCGACCGTTGGCCGAGCGTGGATGTCATCATCCCCTGCTACAATGAGGACCCGCGCACACTCGCGGCGTGTTTAGCTTCCATCGCAATTCAAGATTACGCCGGAACATTTCAGGTCTATCTGGTTGACGACGGTTCTGGAAATCGTAATGCCGTCATCCCGGTACATCACGCCTACGAGGGCGACCCGAGATTCAATTTCATTCTGCTCCGCGAGAATGTTGGCAAACGCAAGGCGCAGATCGCCGCCATCCGCCGCTCATCTGGAGATTTCGTGCTCAGCGTCGACTCTGACACGACACTTGCGTCCGACGTGATCACGAAGCTTGCAGTAAAAATGCGGGATCCCATGGTCGGAGCGGCCATGGGCCAGCTGACGGCATACAACCGCAGCGACACTTGGTTGACCCGATTGATCGATATGGAATACTGGCTGGCTTGCAATGAGGAGCGCGCGGCGCAAGGTCGCTTTGGTGCGGTCATGTGCTGCTGCGGCCCATGTGCAATGTACCGCCGGTCTTGTCTCCTTTCTCTGCTGGATCAATACGAGACGCAGCTGTTCAGGGGGAAACCAAGCGACTTCGGTGAAGACCGTCATCTTACGATCCTCATGCTGAAAGCAGGCTTTCGAACCGAGTACGTTCCAGGTGCCGTCGCGGCGACAGTCGTTCCGGACAAGATGGGACCTTATTTGCGCCAACAACTCCGCTGGGCACGGAGCACTTTCCGGGACACGATGCTTGCGCGAGGTCTACTGCGTGGCCTGGATCGCTATCTAACTTTGGATGTGATGGGAGAGAATCTCGGCCCATTGTTGCTCGGCATCGCGGTAGTAACGGCGCTCGGTGAGCTACTATTTTCACATACAGTAAATTGGTGGACGGTGCTGGCTATTGTCACCATGACCATAATCAGATCTACGGTGTTATCTTTCCGCACTCGGCAGCTTCGATTCATCGGCTATTCAATGCACGCGTTAATCAGGATATTCCTGTTGATCCCCTTGAAGGCTTACGCCCTGTGTACATTGAGCAATAGCGATTGGCTGTCGCGTAAAAGTGTTCCCCTGCCCAACAGAAGCACAAAGGAAATCACAAGCGCGACGCCGCTTGCCGGAGCAAATGCTGCGGGCAATTCTGGAATTGCGGAGTCACTTCATACTGCAGATCTTTCGCTCACAGCTGGTGAAGTCTGACGGCCTTGCAGCGCCGGGTGACCGAGTAAGTTGTGTCAGTCGACACGTGGTGAAGCTTGTCGAGTTACCTATGGTCAGAACGGGAACTATCTGGAAGCGACACGTGGCATCTTGACGTTAATTCTTTGGCGGAAGCGATACACGCGTCGCTCCGGCCGCGACTTTCCAAAGGTGCCATCTCAAGGCGGTGGCCTGCTCTGAACCAGATTCGTAAGTAAGCTGCCGGTGGCCAATCGGACTCATTCCGCTTGAGATAGACGCATGTCCAATGTAGCAATCGACCTTACCGGCGTAACCAAATTATTCGGAAACAAGCTCGTTGTGGACGGGCTGTCCTTCACCGTTGCATCGGGAGAGTGCTTCGGTCTGCTGGGGCCGAACGGCGCAGGCAAGAGCACGATTGCGCGTATGCTCCTCGGTATGACCCGGCCTGACGCGGGTGATATAACAGTCCTCGGTCTACCAGTGCCGGCACGCAGCCGCTTGGCCCGCAAGGGCATAGGCGTGGTCCCGCAGTTCGACAATCTCGACCTGGAATTTACGGTACGTGAGAACCTGTTGGTGTTCGGGCGCTACTTCGGCATGAGAACAAGAGAGATCAACGCCGTCATCCCACGGCTCCTCGAGTTCGCTCGCCTTGAGAGCAAGGCGGATTCACGTGTCGGCCTGCTATCCGGCGGGATGAAGCGGCGCCTGACGCTGGCACGTGCTCTGATCAACGACCCCCAGTTGCTTGTGATGGATGAGCCCACGACCGGCCTCGACCCGCATGCCCGCCATCTGATCTGGGAGCGACTTCGTTTCCTGCTGGCGAGCGGAAAAACGATCATTTTGACCACCCATTTCATGGAAGAGGCTGAGCGGCTTTGTGATCGGCTGTGTGTTCTCGAGCGGGGACGCAAGATCGCCGAGGGCAGTCCTCATGCGCTGATCGACGAGTACATTGGGTGCAACGTGATCGAGATCTTCGGCGGCAATCCACAGGAGCTGATTTCGCTGATCAGGCCGTACGTTCAGCGTATCGAGGTAAGCGGCGAGACGCTCTTTTGCTATGCGCCTGATCCGGAGGATGTGCGCATCCAGCTTCGCGGTCGAGCGGGTCTGCGTATTCTGGAGCGTCCACCCAGTCTGGAGGACGTTTTCTTGCGGCTAACCGGACGTGAGATGGAGAAGTGAGCAATGGGTGAACGTCTTGCGGCCGCTCTACCCGCCAACGCCTGGAACTGGATCGCGGTGTGGCGCCGCAATCATTTGGCATGGAAGAAGGTGGCATTTGCTTCAATGCTCGGCACCCTTGCTGATCCGATGATTTACCTTTTCGGGCTCGGCACTGGCCTTGGACTGTTGGTAGGCCGCATCGAAGGTGCATCCTACATCGCTTTTCTGGCAGCCGGCATGGTTGCGACAAGCGCGATGACAGCATCGACCTTCGAAACAATTTACGCGGTTTTCGGTCGAATGCGCGATCAGGGCACTTGGGAAGCAATCTTGCACACACAACTTACCCTCGGCGACATCGTTCTCGGTGAATTGACCTGGGCAGCCACAAAGGCCTTTCTGGCCGGTACGACAATTGCGATTGTTGCCGCCGCGCTAGGTTATGCCGCGTGGACGTCGGTTCTCTACGTGCTGCCGGTCATCGCTCTCACCGGGTTCGCCTTTGCGAGCCTGGCCATGCTCGTCATCGCGCTCGCGCCCAGTTATCACTATTTTATTTTCTATCAGACGCTTGTCATCACACCTATGCTGTTCCTTTCGGGCGCGGTTTTTCCAGTCGGCCAATTGCCAGGAGTGTTTCAGCAGATTGCGGCCTTCTCGCCGCTGGCGAATTCTATCGATCTAATCCGTCCGGTGATGCTCGGCCGCCTGGGCGACAATGTAGGGCTGCATATAGGCGCACTTTGCATGTTCGCTGTATTGCCTTTTTTTGTGTCGGCTGGACTGTTTCATCGACGACTAATGCGTTGACGCTTACCTACGCCCATCAACGAGAAGGAGGTCCGCAATGCCGGATTGCAAACTGCCCACAGCGGCCCGGAGGCATGCGTGTGCCAGGAATCGCGAGTGGTACAACAACGCCGAAGCCGGGCGCCACCCAGCCGCTGCAGGCACGCGCCCATCTTCGCGACCACACCTCGGAGTACAGGCTGGGTGGTGAGGCGCGGACCCACCCGGAGCGTTCAAGCGATAGCAGCCAAGCTTCTTGTGCGCGTCCCCAGACCGTCGCGGCCATTATTTAGTTGGATACACATGCAATGACCCACAACGAACCAACTCCTGAGCCTTTTGTGATCCTTGCTATGCCAAGGACCGGAACACACTATTTAGAAGAATTGCTAAACGAGCATCCGACCGTTTTGAGTAACGGTGAGTTGCTAAACGAATATGATCCCAATTGGCCCAGCACGGATCGCCTGCTAGGCACGGATCGCGAGCTTCTTGAGCTTGCCTATGTGCGCTGCCCTATGCGCGACTACAAGAATGTGACGCATCTTGGCTGCAAGATCAATGAACCTCAGTTTCGCGAGCGTCCAGCATTCTTTGCGGAATTAGCTCGTTGGCCAGCACTCAAGGTCATCCTCGTTGTTCGCCGAAACGTATTGGAATCGCTCCGTTCCTTTGTGCAGGCCAGGGAAAGCGGTCAGTGGCTGAAGTTCAGCTCGGACAACGATACCGCTCGGCCACCGAGCGTCAGGTTGTCAATCGCTGACTGTGAGGCTTATTTCAAAGCCGCCGACGATTTTCACGCTCGCGTTATGGACTCCTTCACGTCGACCAACCTGCTTGTAATGGAATACGAGAGCCTTCTTCATGAACCTGCCCAATGCTTGGGAGCGGTTTGGGATTTCCTGGGCGTTCCAGCGCTTGAGCCATCAGATAACGCCATCCTGCAGCGCCAGGAAACGCGACCGCTGGATCAAACGGTGGAGAACTTTGACGAGTTGCGGATTCACTTCGCACGCGGACCTTATTCAAGATTTTTTGACCTCGGAGATTCGATGCGCTCCTACGCTTAATCGCTTGTCCCGCGTGCTCTGATGGGCGTGTAGGATATCCTACAGTTTGCGCGCATTCCGTCGCAAAACTGACCAACCAAAGTCACCAAGACGACAGATATCGGCCGGCATTCGATCTGCGGCGAACATCAAAGGCACGGCCGCAAGGCGACCTGGTCAATTCCCTCTCTGGCGAAGCACTTCTTCACGCGATCTTTGGCGAGCCTTGAGTGCAAATTCCGGCAAAGGTGGAGGGTTCCAGTGCGCAACCCGCACCAATCTCGCTGGACGGGACAGGCCTCCAGTTGGCACGGCGCTTGCTCCGAGATGACAGCAGCGCTCGACCGGAGCGCAGCATGGGAGAAGGAGGAGCCCCCACCCCGATCCGGTCAGGGAGAGAGAAACGGTGTTGGTTCCAAAAGTCCCCCGCGCGATCGCAGCGCCCCGCAAGCGCCATTTTGCCCGGACCTACGTGCAGGTGCTTGCCGCCATAGTCCTGGGTGCCGCAATTGGCTATCTCTATCCGGAAACCGGCCAGAGCCTGAAGCCGCTCGGCGATGCCTTCATCAAAGTCGTCAAGATGATTATCGCACCTGTCATCTTCCTGACAATTGCGACCGGCATTGCCGGCATGAGCGATCTGCAGAAGGTCGGCCGAGTTGCCGCCAAGGCGATGGTTTATTTCCTCACCTTCTCGACGCTTGCACTCGTTGTCGGACTGATTGTCGCGAATATCGTTCAGCCTGGCGCCGGCCTCAACATCGATCCGGCCTCGCTCGATGTCCAAGCCGTTAAGGGCTATGTGGCCACGGCTCACGAGCAGTCCGTGACCAGCTTCCTGATGAACATCATCCCGTCAACGATTGCCAGTGCCTTCGCGGAAGGCGACATCCTGCAAGTCTTGTTCTTCTCGGTCCTGTTCGGCATTGCTTTGGCGATGACCGGAGAGACGAGCAGGCCGGTCGTTACCTTTCTCCAGGCGCTTACCGCCCCCATTTTTAAGCTCGTCGGCATTCTGATGAAGGCTGCACCCATCGGCGCCTTCGGCGCAATGGCCTTTACGATCGGCAAATACGGTATCGGTTCGGTGGCCAACCTCGCGATACTGGTCGCGACGTTCTATCTTACCGCCTTCCTCTTCGTGTTCGGGGTTCTCGGCGCGGTCTGCCGCTACAACGGCTTCTCGATCTTTTCTCTTGTCCGCTACATCAAGGACGAACTGCTGCTTGTCCTGGCAACGTCCTCCTCGGAGGCCGCGCTGCCCTCGCTCATGGAGAAGATGGAGAAGGCCGGCGCCGCGCGTTCGGTCGTAAGTCTCGTCATCCCTACTGGATACTCATTCAATCTGGACGGTACCAATATCTACATGACGATCGCCGCCCTCTTCATCGCGCAGGCGACGAACACAGATTTGTCAATTGCCGATCAGATCCTCCTGCTGCTAATTGCGATGCTTTCCTCGAAGGGTGCGGCAGGCGTCACCGGCGCCGGCTTCATCACATTGGCCGCTACTCTCTCTGTCGTGCCGAGTGTTCCCGTTGCCGGAATGGCTCTAATTCTTGGCGTGGACCGCTTCATGTCGGAATGCCGCGCGCTGACGAATTTAGTCGGTAATGCGGTGGCATCGCTCGTTGTCGCTCGCTGGGAAGGCGAATTGGACCAGTCACGGATGGAAGCCGCTTTCCGCGGTTAGGGTTACATCAAACTGGCTCCCCGCAAGCAAAATCGCAACAGCGCGACGTGTAAGTCGCGGCCTTGCCACAACAGTCGAATTGCCAGCCTCCAAAGAGCGCTGGAAATAGAGTACTAACGCAGTGAGTAATACAACACCATGAAGCCCCTAAGCAAACGAACGGTTCACGGAAACTCATCTGGGTGCGCATGGAGCGCTGTTCGTCGAATGCGCTATCAACCGCCGGGTGTGGGAACTATTTCAGCTTGCCGCCCCAAGCCGTCGCGGGAGCGCACCGGATGATGGAGGACCGGCCGATCAGAATCGCTAGGGGAAAGCGCGTCACAATTGCCGATCTCGCCCGCGAAGCCGGAGTCAGCGTAGCAACAGTCGATCGGGTTCTGAACGTCCGCCTTCCGGTGCGAGAGGAGACCGCCCAGCGGGTCCATGCGGCCGCGCACGCGATCGGCTATCATGCTGCCGGTCTCATCAAACAGCGCTTGCAGCAGCACCTGCCGCACTACAAGCTGGGCTTCATCTTGAGAAAACCTACCCACGATTTCTACCAAGATTTCGCTCGCAAGATCGAAGAGTCGGTCAGTATGGCTAAATCCTTCCACGGCCTTCCGATCATCGAGTTCGCGCAGTCACATTTGCCGCGTGACCTGCTCCCGCTTCTTAAGGACCTTGGGAGCCGCTGCCAGGCGATCGCCATGGTGGCGGCCGATCACCCGAAAATCACAGCATCAGTCGAGGAGCTCAAGGCGAAAGGTATCCCGGTATTTTCGCTGCTATCCGACTTCGCCGATGGCGTGCGCGAGGGCTACATCGGCCTCAACAACAGCAAGGTCGGACGGACTGCCGCTTGGGTGTTTTCCAAGACCGCAAAACGGCCCGGCAAGGTGGCGGTGTTTGTCGGAAGCCATCGCTTCCAGGCGCATGCGACGCGGGAAACGGCCTTTCGTGCGTATTTTCGTGAGAACGCGCCAAAATTCGAGGTGCTTGATGCGCTCGTGAACCTTGATGAACGGCAGCTCACTTACGAAAAATTGCTGGATCTTATGCAGCGGGAACCAGAGCTCGTCGGCTTCTATATGGCCGGCGGGGGGATAGAGGGGGCAATTTCCGCGCTCCGAGAAGAGGGGAGCGGTCAGGATCTCGTCGCGATCGTGAGTGAAATGACGCCGCAGTCACGTGGGGCGCTTGCGGATGACATCTTGACGATGGCGGTCGGCACGCCAATGCGCCGACTTTGCCAGGAGCTGATAATGGCAATGGAGCGGGCCATCAAAGCCGGCGTCGCGGAGAGCCCGGGGCAGACATTTCTGCCGTTCGACATTTATCTTCCGGAAAATATTTGAGCTTGATGGATTTCTATCATGAGCGCCCATTTTCCTTTCACCGATGAAAGGAAAGCTCGATTGACTCGGCCGTCTCTGTCCGATCTGTGAACCGGCGTGGTTCCGTCTTGAAAGAAGCCGGATGCCGAAATGGCAGCCGCGCTTCATGGAAGGAAAGTCAAGCAATGCGCCAGGTATCGCCCCGCTTTGCACTCGATCACATGGCGGCGCCCCGCCTTGACGTCAGTGCGCTTTTCGCGCTTGCCCGTGACCAAGGCCTGACCGACGTCCAAATCCGTTACCCTCATTTCAGCAATCCTGTCGCACGCGGCATTCCGGCTGCGGACGTCCGGTTTGCCGCTACCGAAGCGGGCATCACGATCATCTCTGTCAACGCCTTGCAGCGGTTCAACGACTGGACTCCAACGCGTCAGGCCGAGGCAAGCAACCTCGCCGATTATGCGACGGCGTGCGGGGCGGAGACGCTCGTTTTGGTGCCGGCCAACCGCAGCTCGTGGCCCACCAATAGCGAGCGCCAGGACAATCTTCGTTTCGCTCTAAACGAGATCAAGCCAATCCTCCAGTCGCGGGGTCTGATCGGTCTTATCGAGCCGCTGGGTTTCCGAACCTGCTCGCTTCGATCAAAGAAGGAAGCGGCCGAGGCCGTTGCCGCGGTTGATGGCCAGTCCGTCTTTCGCCTCGTGCACGACACGTTCCACCACACCCTGGCCGGGGAGACATGCCTGTTCTGCGAGCTTACCGGCCTGGTGCACATTTCAAGCGTAAACGACCCGACCTTCTGGATTTACCCCGATCGCTTTCTTGCAGGTTCCGACAATGGCAGCCAGATTCAGGCGCTGCTGGATGGCGGCTACGCGGGACCTTTCTCGTTCGAGCTGGTCGAGGAAGTCCATTCTCTGGACGATCTCGCAGGCGCACTTGCCGCCAGCATCGACTTTATCCGGCGAGGGCTATTGTCGTCAGAGTAGATGGTGACAGGAGTAGTGACTATAGGTGCGCCTGAATTTTCCGTGGGTTCACAGCGGGACAGCCATCCGAGATGCCTCTTGCATCATTATCTCCCGCATCCAGATGCTTGCCGGATCGCTATTGTGGAGGGCCGGCCATTGGAGGGTCTCGGTGAATGTGGGAAATGGCAGCGGAAGTTCGATAACCCGCAGGGGGAACGTGTTTTCGAAATGCCTGACCAGCCGCAAGGGCATGGTCGCTATACGAGCTGTGCCGGACACCATAGGTGGAATCATGCTGAAGCCCTGCACGGCGACCTCGACACGTCTCTTAAGGCCATGCTCAAGCAAAAACCATTCCTCGATAGACGGCTTCATCGTACGCCCGAACCTGACCGCGACGTGCCTCATCGACATGTATCTCTCGAATGTAAGCTGCTGTGGCAGCTGCTTGTTTGTGGGACAGCCTACGCACACGAGCTTCTCGTCAAACAGCGGAACGCTTGAATGCACACTCGACGTGAACATATCCGGTAGAATTAGAAAATCGACGTCACCGCGCCGGAGAAGCTCATCGGGGCTATCGTCGACAGGCAGCAGTTCGAAGCTGACGGCGGGGGCTTCCCGTGCAATACGCTCCACAAGCTTTTCGAAAAACACGAGCGTGACGAAATCGGAAAGAATGATCCTGAAGAGGCGATCGGCTCGAGCTGGGTCAAACGGATCCGAAGAAATAATCGAGCACTGGATGTGCTGGAGAGCGTCGCGAACTGCGGGGGCAAATGCTGCCGCACGCGGGGTTAGAAATCGTTCGCGACCTCTTATCGTAAACAGTTCATCGCGGAAATAATCGCGCAGTCGGGCGACGGCCGCACTCATGGCGGGCTGACTCAGGTTGATCCTGCGTGCCGCCGCCGAGAGATTACGCTCCGTCAGGAGTGCGTCGAGCACAACGAGGAGATTTAGATCAAGTCCTTTGAAACGCATGTCATCAGCCATCCATGGGATGGATGCCTTTAACCGAAACAAACGACTTTAACAATTTAGCATTCTTGCAATCTTTTGTCGCAAAAAGTTTATGATGGATGACGTTAAGGTCCGACATATGAGCCGCGTGATCTGCCGAAGCGAGCAATCGTACGTACTGTGCAGGTCAGAGATTGGCGGTTTGAAATGCCGGGCCGATGGCGCCGGGCTATCAACCAGCGTCTTCGGCGGCCCCGACCTAGCAAGGCGTGGTCCGAGGCGACTGATGGGCGGTTTGATCCTAAGCTGCCGTGAGGCCTGTGTTGTATCGGCGAAGCCAATGCAGCAGTTCGGCAGCGTTTTTGAGAGCTGTTGTAGGCTCGGCCTAAGCCCATTGGCGCAAGCCTGTCTGAACGAAGCGCTTGGCCTTGCTGTTATCCGGTGGTGATCTGTGGTGCCTTTTCGTCCTGCCGTTCTTGTTTTGGAACGCCCTTATGGTGAGCCCATCCGGGACGTGGGGCACCGGGAGCACGAAGGTGCAGGCAGGCCGTCAATAGACCGTGGGCTGAGAGCCCGAGCTCGTTACATCGCCGCCCCTCGCGACTTTCCCGGAGGCGCTGCGAGCGCGGATCAGTAGATGTCGTGTTACCCGCCAGCTCCCGTCTTTGACCGAGCCAAGAAGGAGGAACGGGCATGCGCATCATCGGACTGGATATTCACCGCGCCTTCGCCGAAGCAGTGGCATGGGAGGATGGCAGGCTCAGGCGACTCGGCCGCGTCGACATGCGGCGCGATCTGCTGGCGGCGTTCGCCGCGAAGCTGTCGCCGAACGATGTCGGGGTGATCGAGGCCACCGGCAACGCGACGTCCGCTACGGCTGTGGTTGCGCCGCATGTGAAGAAGGTGGGGATCGGCAACCCGAAACAGGTGCGTATCATTGCCTATGCCAAGATCAAAACGACGATCGAGGCCGACGTTCTTGCGCAGCTCTATGCCAGCGGCTTCTTGCCAGAAGTCTGGATTGCGGACGAGCCGACGCAGGCTCTGCGTCGACAGGTGACACGGCGCAATCAGATTGTCCGACAGAGATCTCGATTGAAGACCGTCATCCAGTCGATCCTTCATAGCCACCTGATCCCGTCCTGCCCGCATGCCGACCTGTGCGGCGCCAAGGGTCGGACCTGGTTAATCGAGCAGGTCGTACCGCAGGACGAGCGCCTCGCGATCGATCGGCATCTGCGCGAGTTCGACCGATTGGGCGAAGACCTCCAGGTCATCGAACGCGATCTTGCCCGCTCGGCTCTCGAGGATGAAGGCGTGAAGCGGCTGATGACCATTCCCGGCGTCGACATCACCGTCGCGCTGGCGATGAAGGCGGCGATCGGCGACGTGTCGCGCTTCGACGATCCGCAGAAGCTCGTGACCTATCTCGGGTTGAACCCAAGCGTCCGACAGTCCGGCCAGGTCCGGCCTACCATGGGCGGATCACCAAGCAGGGCCGTGGTCATGCGCGCGGCATGCTCGTCGAGGCGGCCTGGGCGGCCGCTCGTGCTCCCGGACCGTTGCGAGCCTTCTCCCTGCGGCGTGCGAGCCCGGCGCGGACAGCATGTCGCGGCCGTGGCAACCGCACGCAAACTCTCTGTCGTGATCTGGCATCTGTTGATGAAGGGCGAGAGTTACGCGTGGGCTCGACCCTCCCTGCATGCCAAGAAGCTTGCGCGATGTGGAACTCAAGGCCGGGAGCAAGGCTGTGCGCGGCCAAAAGGGAGCCGCGCACGCCTACAACATAAAGAGCCACCGGGAAGAAGAGCGCCGCTGGGTGGAGCAGGCCGAGGGCGCCTATGCACGCCTCGCCGCCGGTTGGAACCCACGAGGTCCGAAGAGGGTAGGCACGGATGCCGCAAACGAGGCGCGACGATAGAAGCTGCGCGGCAGGGCTCTCATCTCGGACCCTGCTCTTCGCCACGCGGTCGTCCGTGCGCGACAGGAGAATAGCGCAGATTTATCAACAAGGCTCTTGTCGATCACATCAGTGGTCTTGGGCGCTGTACGGCCGGGTGAAGACTTTGCAGGTGGCCCGGAAAGCGTTTGACCTGTAGCGAAGCAATTGTCGTCATTACGCGCTCGACCCGGGCGCCCAGCTTGGCATAAGAGCTACGTGGCCTCAGGAAGCGTCGTCAATGCAGACCATGGACGAATTCCCAGCCGATGCCGAGATGCCGGTCGACCGTGCCTGTCGCCGTCCGGTGATGCGATGCCCCCGAGCGCATGAGTTCGCCCCGGATGCTCCCGGTCACGACGCACGGGTTCGGGTTCCAAGGCGCTCAGTTTGTTCGCGCCTAATCGGTGTAGGGCGCGGCAGAAATACGAGCGTGACGAAATCGGAAAGAATGATCCTGAAGCGGCGATTCGGTAGAGCCGGGTCAAACTATCCGACGAAATAAACGAGCACTGGATGGGCAGGAGAGCGTCGCGAACTGGAGGGCAAGAGCTCCCGGACGCAGCGTTAAGTTTGAATACCTCCGCGGACATGGTCGCGAGCTCATCGCGCAAATAATCGAGCAGCCGAGCGCCGGCCGCACTCATGACCGGCTGGGCTCGGTTAATCTTGCATGCCGCGCCCATGAGGTTGCGCTCTGTCGGGAGTGCGTCGAGCACAACGAGGAGATGTAGTTCACGACCTTTGAAACGCGTGGTCAACTATCCAAAGTGTGGATGCCTTTCATCGAAACAAACGATTTCATCAATGTTGTGGAATCCTGCATGGGCAGAAGCACCTGACGGACACCGATGCCCCACTGCCTCATGGCGTGGCGAGCGTCTTAAGAAACCGCCCGAAAGGAGATTTTTCATGCGCTCTACCGGGCAGTGGAGTGTTGGGAAAGGGAGTTGCAACTGACCGGCCATGTCAAACTGTCCGACTTCTTCCGAGCCTATGGACAGACTGGGAGACGCGCACGGTGTAGCGGCTCACATCGTCATACTGCACCTACGCCACACACCGGCCGGACCTGATCCGGCTTTATGAGCATTGGGCTTTGTCAGTCGCACAAGCGTGGTGGCTATTTTCGCGAGGCGGCGCGCCTCAGGAACTGAGCCGCGTCCAGGTCGAAACGCGGGAAAGAAAGACAGGAAACAGAATGGCCGATCAATTCGCAACGGACGTCATTGCCCTGATCAAGAAACGCGCCGAGTCGGAGAGCGGTGAGGGAATGCCTGCGTCATTCGTCGGC